>CAZOEH010000031.1:0-15680 GCA_964578785.1 uncultured Desulfonema sp.
GGACTTTTGAAATTGGCTCAGAAGAAAAACAATACCAAGGTTGTTCCGGCTTCTATATTCTCATGCTTCGTTGTGTCCGCTTCGGGCATGGCACCAATAATCATCAATCCATGTCCATGAAAAATGTCGACGCCATTGTATATGAGCGAACCGCAGCAACAGGCCCTTCCCCGGTACCGCTGACTGCCCGGACAGTCCAGAAATACGGAATATCTTTCTTCAAACGTTTTGGAGGGATCTGAAAGGTAGGTTTATCTGTTTTTTCATCCACGAAGCAATCTTTGCAAGCTGCTCCGGGCGTAAGATTTTTAATCATATCGGCTGAGCTTGACACGAAAACACGATAGCCTGTTGCGCCAGTCACAGGTTTCCATTTCAACACCGTAGTCAAAACCTGATTTTTGGCCTTGTCTTTGGGAGCATCCAGTTCCGGAGCCGTAAGAGGTCCTGCATAAACTGAAGTCGAAAGCCACACAAATGCCGCAAATCCAACCATAAACAATCTGAAATTTAGTTTCATGATACCCTCTTCTGTTGACGTTGTTGTCCAAAATAATGAATTACATTTATTATATCGCGCCGATTAATTTATTTAATAATTTTTGTCAATAAAAAATCAAATTCAACGGCATTCATGGGATCAGCAAAACAGGCAGTTCCGAGTTTTCAGCAACCCGGTGTGAAACGCCTCCCAGCCAGTACTGGCTTAACCAGTCCTTGCCGGTTCTCCCCAGAACAATCATGGAAGAATTGTATCTGCGTGAAAGATTGATGATTTCTGAAGAGGTACGTCCGGAAGAAAGATGAGATTCCGCATTAAGGCCGGCTGCGGTTAAACGTCTGCAATACTCTTTCAGACGCCTGCGGCTTTCTTTCTTAAGCTCCTGCAGCTGGGCCGGACTCATCGCCTTGGATATTTTCACGCCGATGTTATGCACGACTATAACATCGGTTGCAAGCCCCTTAAGACCTGTCAGGGCATCGACAGCATTGGAGGAAGGCTGTGACCAGTCTGTGGCCAGCATGGGACGGTCGAATATATGCTCATTGACCCGGGTTATTATTTTTCCTTCCTGTTCATATTCGGCCATGTATTTGTACATCAGGATAGGAATCGGGCTTCGGCGTATCAGGTCAAGCATGTGGGTTCCGACATAGACTTTTTCAAATAGTGAACGCTTCTTGCGGCCTGCCACGATCATATCCACCTTTTCCTTACCGGCTATGTCAAGAATTACGGCATTCGGTATGCCAACCTGGATAAAAATTTTGCTTTTTACTCCTTTTTTTTCAAGAAACAACTGCCACTGTTCAAAGCGGTCTCTCGCTTTCTTCTTAATCTCCGCCTCTTTTTCCTTCATGTAGCCGCCATATGGCACGAAGGCTACCTCTTCTCTCGGAATGACATACACAAGAACTATCTCTTTAAGGCCGGCTTTTGTCAGATCAAGAATAGCCTCAAGAGCGCTCATAGCCATCTCTCTGAACCGGGTGTGAAAGAGTATCTTTTTAAATTTCATTTTTCACCTGCCTTAGCTCCGATAAACGGGACTTTTTTCAGTACCCCCTTGAGGGGTGCTCTCTTCAGTACTCACTTAATTGGTGTAAATAAATTTGAGTAATCATTAAAAAAATACGAGAGTTACAATTACAAAACAGGGAATCAGAAAAACTATTGTATATTTAATGATATATCCGAAAAAACTGGGCATGGGGGTGCCGGCTTCTTCTGCTATCGAACGCACCATGAAGTTGGGGGCATTTCCGATATAGCTGCATGCTCCGAAAAAAACCGATCCCGCAGAGATGGCCTTCAGATATACCGGGTTTTCAGCTATAAGGCGCGGCACAGCTTCGGCTTCAGGAAGTGATGCGTAAAAGCTTCCGAGAGCAGTGTTAAAAAATGTAAGATACGTAGGCGCATTGTCTAAAAAAGCGGATAATATCCCGGAACTCCAGAAATAATGCGCGGGCTGCTGTACCGAATTTATCAGAAAAGCGAGAGCCCCTTTCCCGCCCGCCTTTAGAATCAAAAGGCATGGAATCATTGTTATGAAGATACCGATAAAAAGATAAGCAACTTCAAGAATCGGCGCCCATGTAAACTGGTTGTCTTCCCTAACGGTTATTGAAGTTGTCAGCATTGAGAGGACTCCCATTAAAATAAGGATGCCGTCGCGCACCCAGTCCTGGACCGAGCGATGCACGCCCAGCGTGGATATTTCTCCCCAGTCCACCATGCCGCTCATTAGAACGGAGAATACAATCCCCATCAGAAAAATAAAATTGTGTTTTCCTTCAAGGCCGAGCGGTACTTTTTCCATGGGATCAGCAGGGCCGGGGTTTTCCTTTCGATAGTGGTAAGTGTCCATGAAAAAATAGCAGACAAGAAGAAGACCTGCAACAAGAAGCATGTGGGGCAGTATGCTGAATGTCCAGAAAAAGGGAACCCCGTGCAGAAACCCCAGAAACAGTGGCGGATCACCCAGAGGCGTAAGAGCGCCGCCGACGTTTGCGATAAGAAAAATAAAAAAAACAATCATGAAGGTTCTGTTCTTGCGATGGTTGTTCGCCCTTAAAAACGGACGGATCATGAGCATTGCCGCGCCTGTAGTTCCCATCCATGACGCAAGCAGCGTTCCGATAAGAAGCATGCCGGTGTTTACAGCGGGTGTTCCGACAAGCGTACCACGTAGCAGGATGCCTCCTGACACGGTATAAAGAGACCAGAGCAGAATGATAAACGGAATATAGTCGGCTATGATAATATGAAGGATCTGATGAAGAGCCAAACCGTGGTATGTAATCACGAAAGGAACGGCTATGGAGAGTGCCCAGAAGGCCGATATTTTGCCGAAATGGTGATGCCAGATGTTCGGGGCAAGGAGCGGAAAGAGCGCTATGGAGAGAAGCATGCATGCAAAAGGGATACAGCTCCAGATGGGAAGAACTTCGCCAAGGTTGATATGCCCGCCGGACGAGCCTCCTTCGCTTCCGAAGGCAAGCAGAGGAATCACCGTTACAAATATAAATGAAAACAAACTGTAAATGATCTCTCTTCTGATTCGCATCCGTCCGCTCCTTCTGCGATTTTACAGTGCGTGAGTTTACGTTTCGATATCAAAAACAGTGTACGTTTGTTCTGCATGCCGATAACATAAACTCCTGTTGTTTTGCAATGAATTAATAACGGCAAATTAAAGTAAAATGCAAACGGATTCGAATATAAAAAACCTCCGCGCAGACTTATGAAGCCTTTAGGAGGTTTTATTGAAGCTGATTTCTATTATTTATTTTCTGTCAGGAAACGTCTTTCATATCTTTTAATTCCGAGAGTCTTTTTGCCGCAGCACGACGAACTCCTTCATCAATATCTATTTCCGCCATTTTTGCCAGAACGGTCGCGTCTGTCAGCATAGCAGCCCCCTCTTTCCTGTATTCGGGTTTCTTGTGCATGTGCCTTGGAACGAACAGATCCGAAAACCTGAATCCCATGAGATTACCTCCTTTGTTTTTTATCTGTGTTGACAGTCAGTTACAGCATACTTGTTCTACACATAATATCTGCAAAAGTTGCGCGTTATTAAAAAGTTGAAAATATATACTGAAACCAGAGTCGGGTCCGGCGGATTAAATGTTTTATATGACGGATCAGAAGTATTCGGATGATAAATTTTATTCAGAAGTAAGTTAGTATTCGCTCACTTACTTGTCAAGATTATTTTTTAGCAGAGTATACAGGCTCTTACTTTTCAAATTAAAAACCATATTATGTCAGGGAGATTTGTCCCGGCTTTGTTTTGCGGCCTTCACGCGTTCCTTGCGCTGGTAAGACTCCAGCACGCGGAAAGATAGGATCTGCCTGCCCCTGTAAACCGTGTAATCGCGAATGAATTCTTCCGTGCTCGTATATGGGCCGGCTATATGACCGGGGCGTTTTGAGTCTGCAAAGAAGTAATATTTACCTTCACGCATGAAGAATGCGAGCCAATGAAGACGCAGGGTGTTGCCTGCGATCCTGACAGGGGAGAATTCAATCATCAGATACCCGGGATTATTCTCAGGAACAATCCGGCGAAGCGTTTCAACCGCGAAACGGGACAGATCTACACATACGCCGGACGGTGAAACGAAGAATTCGTGCGGCTGATAAATCTGCAGCGACTCGCCGCCGTTCCGCTGGGTTTCGGAAAGGTCCATCGCTCTCTTCACGTCGTAGGTAAATCTGGCGCCTATCCAGGCATTCACTTCTTCAGGGCTTCTCCATATTTGCAAAGCCCGTTCATATGAATCAGCGTCCCTGAATGCATCAATACGTGGCACAATAGCTTCAGGAATATCCGAGTCCGGATCAGCAGATATCGGGAGATTTAAGCAGGCAGACAGGATAAGCAGTAAAATCATTAAGATCAACCTGGACATATGATTTCCTCACAGTCCAAATCATTCCTGAGCCACACACGCAAATGTTTCAAGACGCTCTCAGTAAGATGAAATTTCTGTTTTAATTTGAACTTATTATTAATTAATGTGTTACATCATGTAATTAAATATAAAACTTTAATTATATAACTATTTTTAAATATAAATATTTATTTCTTTAGAAACCGGACTTGGCATCTGAGGCCGGCAGGCAGGATAAAAGATGAATTGGGAAGCTCAACCCGGACACCGAAAGTCCCGCTTGCCGCATCAACAACTTTATCCACAATTACGACCTTGCCCAAATAGACGCCGCCTACAGGAAGCTCCGGTCTTATTTCTGCATTCATGCCCTCACGAACAGCCCCCAGATGTCGCACGGGAACAACAACTTCCACGTTGAGGGGATGAATCTGAGCAATGGCAAGGATAGGCTTTTCTCCCACATATTCTCCCGCCGATAATTCCCTCTTCATCACCACGCCATCCACCGTACTTCGTATCGTACGCATTTCCAGCTTTTCGGCAGCATCCTGAAGAAGAGCTTCTCCCTTGGATATTTCCGTCTCGATTTCATCCATCTCATGCTCGGAAATATGCTTTTTGAGGAACATTTCCCTGTTTCTCTCCAGCTTGCGTTTGCTGAATTCCACCTGGGCCCTAGCCAGATTGACATTTGCATTTTCAACCCCGGCTCTCAACTGAGCCACAACCTGCCCCTTTCTGACAATATCTCCGCGTTCGGCAACCATCTCCAGGATTCCCGCGACCTGGCTGCTGACATTCACAATTTCATAAGGCTCGATCATCCCCTCAAAATCATCGCCAAGAGCCTCCCCGGGAGGCATTGCCAGAGCGAAGCAGGCTAGTAATATACTTCCGATTAAGAGTGATATTTTCATTGATTCCCTTTCACGAGTTGAGACCTTTACATAACATTTAATCCATCACAAGTCGGGATATGGGTACACATTCGATCCCGCATGAATCTGAACAAACCCTTCGTCAACGGCGGCATATCCGCATTCATTAAATTCGTGCAGCCCCAGAGTATTTATTCCCACGAAACCGTTTATCGTCTCCGCCTGTATGCCCTTTGTTGAACAACCGGGGGCGTCCTCGAAGTCTAGTCATAAATTTCATGCGGTACGCATGCGTACTCATATCCAACGACTTGAGAAAAGCGAGTTATTCAAAACTCTCGATTTCATTTTTATTCCCGGGTTCCCGAGAAAGAAAGCGACGTTCCGGCCTTCTCGTCCGATTTCAGAAGTTCATGCCGCATGCGGGCATGAACCCGCTCCATTTTTTTCTGTGCAAGCAATATAGCCGTTTTTACAGCGAGCGTCCAGAGATAAGAACCCGGGGAGAGATTTTTTCGGATGATCCAGATTAAAACTTTGCTCCACCTGCTTCCCAGAATAGGATCTTCCATGGAAAGGAAAGCCTCGTGGCTGCCCGGATCGCCCTGCCGGGCGCAGCGCCCGATGAGCTGGCGGTCGATTCGTCCGGCATCATGGCGTTCCGTCAGAATCACATGAAGTCCTCCTAGTTCAGCCACACCCGGCCCGAGTTTTATATCCGTCCCCCGGCCCGCCATGTTGGTAGCGATTGTGATATTTCCGTATTCTCCGGCGCTGGATATTATCCCGGCCTCATCGCGATCGTTTTTTGCATTCAAAACATGGTGACTCAGACCGTCTTCGTGGAACATGCGGCTGATCTCTTCCGAGACGGAAACTGAACGGGTGCCGACAAGCACTGGGCGTCCTGATCCATGCAATTCTCTGACCCGCTCCAGTATCGCCTTATATTTAGTCTCCAGACCCGGCATAATCCTGTCAGGATGGCGCACCCGCCTCAACGGCCGGTTTGTAGGGATTCTCGCCACGGTCAGGCCGTAAACCTTACCGAACTCACCCCTGACCTCCCAGGCTGTTCCGGTCATTCCGCACAGGTGAAGGTATCGTCTGAAGAACCTCTGATAAGTAATCCTGGCCAGCGACTCTTTATGCATGGTAACTTCACAGCCCTCCTTGATCTCGATGAGCTGGTGAATGCCCTTTTCCCAGGAACGATCCGGCATAAGACGGCCGGTGTACTCATCCACAATCTGCACCTTTCCATCGCAGACAAGGTAATGAATGTCGCGATGAAACATATGGCGGGCGGAAAGGGCGTTTCGCACAATGTCGTTTCTCCTGATGGTACCCTTCCAGAGCGGCCCCCGGGAAACAGTCATTTCCTTTAAACGCGCCACACCCTTGTCTGTGAGCTCAACCGTGTTCTCGGTGCGGTTGACGATATAGTCCTCCTTTTCCTGAAGATCATCGGCGACGGACAATGCTTCTCTCATGAAAGCCTCTTCTTCGCTGCCGCCGGCGGTGCCGGAAATGATGAGCGGGGTTCGCGATTCATCGATTAGCAGACTGTCGGCTTCATCGGCAATTGCAAAATGAAGACCGCGCAGGAGGAGCCGATTTTCACGGATTCTGCCGGAGTAGAGCTTTTCCGCCTGAAGCCTGATGGGGTGGGTAAGTTCACCGAGAAGAAGCTTATCCCGGAGATAATCGAATGTAATTTCCTTATTATTGCAGTAAACGATATCACACTGATAGGCAGTCTGCCGGTTTTCATGAGGGACTTCATGCGTAACGCAGCCTACCTTCAGTCCGAAAGCGCGGTAAACCGGCCCCATCAACTCCGCATCCCGCGCAGTAAGGTAGTCATTCACGCATATCACATGAACCGGGATACCCGCCAGCGCAGCAGTGCCGGCGGCCAGAGTCGCCATTAGAGTCTTCCCTTCCCCCGTCTCCATTTCCGCGATCATGCCCTGCAGCAGTACCCAGCCACCCATGAGCTGGGTGTCGAAGTGACGAAGACCTAGTTTGCGCCATGCGACTTCCCGGATCAGGGCAAAGGAGTACGCCGCCAGATCGTCACGGAAACCGTTTTGTCGGATTTTTTGCCCAACCTGCCGCCCTTCTTCTCTCAGTTCCTGATCATTCAGCGCTCCTATGGCAGGCTCACAGGCTCTCACGAGGGGGATAATGCGTCCGGGCCGGATCATACGCGTCCGCGCATACCGTGAGAACCGCCCTGTAAGGGAGAGTACGGCATCTTCCACTGCATGGGAACGGCGGTCTATTTTTTCGGGTCGGTGGCTGCGCGTGGCAGGGGGATGATATGTATGACCTGATTTCATGAAAGGCATCATACGCCGAACTTATTGAGAAGTAAACGGCGAATGCTCCGGTGCAGGCGAAAAGCCAGAGGCTCCGGATCATGCTCAAAACGGACATAAACCCTTTCTCCGATTCCCCTTGCTTTTGCGCTCCCGAGGGTTATATCGAAATAAAAGAGTTTCTCAAAGGACCGGGGTCTTTCGGTTTCCCTCGGATCCAGAACGACATCTCCGCCCCCTTCGGGGCTGAGGGACATGCTGGGAAGTTCATTAGACGCTCCCGGAACCTCACGTTCTATGCGGGCAGGATATACAGTGTCGACGGATGCAGCGAGACGGCCTTCCACTTTGCGGGTTCTATAACGGATATGATCGACATCCGCCTGGTTGACTACTACTCGTACCACAGTCTTTGAAAAATCAACAACATATCCCATGGGCGTTCCTTTATGCACAAAGCTTCCCGGAAGATCATCGGCCTTCGGCATAAGCAGGATGCCGCTGGAGGGACTGCGGACAACCATCTCTCCGTACCGTTCCTCGGCCCGGGCAAGTTTTGCGTTTGCGCTTGCCATTCGTTCACGGAGTACCTGCGCTTCCGTGATATTGGTCACAAAACTCAGGCGGTAGCGCGCCTCAAGTTCTCTTAACTCGGCCATAAGGACTTTTAATTCCGAACGGAGTTCGGGAGCTTCACAGAAATAAAGCGGTTCCCCTTTCGATACGCGTGAACCGGGCAAAGCTAGAATTTTCACCACGAAACCATCAGTACCTGCAAATACCTGTGACTCTTCTGGCGCCCGGATCACTCCTTCCGACACGGTGAAGGATGGAAACGGCACCAGAAACAGAACTGCCGCGGCCAGACCGGCGAAACCACCTGTAACAAGAAGTATACGCGGCAAAGAACGGCGCATGTTCTGATGGACATGGCGTCCGAATCTAAACAGCGGAAGAATAAGAATCGCCGACGCCGTCCAGATGGCAAGGATGACTCCCAGGAGAAAAAAACGGCCGGCAATGAAAAGAACTATCGAAATGCTGATAAGTATCCTGTAACAGAACGAAGCAACTGCATAGAGGGAAAACCAGATTTCCTCGCCGGTTGCCTGAGCAGGTGATCTGGCCTCCCTTATGCCGAAAAGATACCGTTGCAGCAGGTATCCGATATATTTGTTCCCGCGATCGGCAAGATTGGGAATTTCAAGAAAATCTGCAAGAATATAATACGCATCAAAACGCAGGAGGGGATTGCCGTTCAAGAGCAGGGTCGAGACACCGCCGATCAGAATTACATTGTAGGCTATCACGCGCGTCATTCCCGGCTCTGCGTTTATCCACACAATAATCCCGCCGGCGGCAAGAAGAAGATCGACCATTATTCCTGCGGCACTGACCATGATACGGCGGCCCTTTTGCTGGAAAACGGAAGATGAAGAGGCATCCATATAGGGTATGGGCATGAATGCGATAAGCATAATGCCCATTTCGTGGACCTCTCCGCCCCAGCGTTTGACGGCGTATGCATGTCCGAATTCATGAAATACGCGGGTGACCGGGTAAATAAGCCCCAGAATAAAGAGATTCCGGATGCTCAGCACCTGATCCGTAACGTTGGATGTAAGTTCCCGCCAGTGAATCCCTGCCTGAACCAGGGCGAAGAAAACGATGGCAACCCAGAAGATAAGTCCTGCCCTGCTGAAAAACGGACGGACGAGGAAAAGCGTCTTTTCCAGAAACGCATCGGGATCAAGCAAATCGAAGTTCATGGCCGCCGGAGATCTCAGCATGGCCATCCACCGGCCCATCTTTTCTTTCCGGCCCCTCTGGTGAAGATCCTTGAAATCAGGCGGAGCATCCGACTGCATAACATCCGCCTGGTGGAGATATGCCAGGAGGTCTATGACCTCGTCCTGTGTCGGCATGTCGTCATCGAGGCGTTCACATGCGGTTTTCCAGATATCATTTAAAGCATGCTTGCCGTCCATAAGGCCGATAATCAGGTACGCTTCAGGAGAAAATCGGTAAAACCTCCCCTTTGATTGATCCTGAAGGATATACCAGTCCCGGCTCCGGTAGGTGTGTCGATGAAACCGGACGTGGCTGCGCAGGCGGGGCAACAGGTCGGAAACGCGGTACCAGGATTGACTGAACAGCGTCTTACCGCTATGTGAGTTTTTCAAGGCCACCATGTCCATATCCAGAGCCGGAGCCAATCGCGGAGGTTTCGCGTCCAGATGGAGATCAGTTTACGTTTCTCTACGTAAATCTTTCCAACACCTTCCATACCGGGGCGTAAATTATCTGATGTCCGGTCCAGCAAGGCTTCGACACGGAAACAGTTCTTACCCTCCATGGCAATGGTAATCGGTGTAATTTTCTCAACGGTAAAATTAAAAACGCCCGAAAGCGACGGAAGAAGCAGCTTCCCTTTCTGTCCCACCGTTACATCTGCAATTTCTGTTTCGTTTACCTGAAGAATCAGACGGTAATCCTTCAGTGGGGCTATTTCAAACAAGGGATCACCCTGTTCGACGGCCGAACCGAGTTTCTGACTCAGATCGCCGCTCACCAGAATACCGTCAAACGGCGCTCTGATATTGCTCCTCGCCAGTCTGTTCCCCGTCAGACTGATCTGGGCAATCACCTGGTCTAGTTGGGCGCCTATGATATTCAGCTTCGCCCTGTCACGGAGAGCCATGGCCTCCTGGTGCTGTTTCAGGAGCTGATTCTGCTGTCCCTGCAGGCTGGATTTTTCCAGACGCAGATCACGTTCATCAAGGGTACAGATGATTTTCCCTTCCGGTACTGTATCCCCCGCTCTGGCGAAAGCTTCCTTGATATAGCCGCTGTAAGGTGCGGCAATGGTTCTGCGGATTGCGCCTTCAAGGGTGGCATCGGCAGTAACCCGGTAATCACCTGTAGCGAAGCTGAAAAAGATCACGAGTCCGGATATTAAAAGAATCAGAAGTTTTCTCCCGATATGCTCCGGTCCCAGCAGATTCGTAGTCTCTGTCCGGGTGGAATGCCGGATGTGATAAGCCAGTGAACGGTTCTCTATCCGCTTGCCGTTCAAGGCAGGAGCTACGAGGGTAAAAATACTTCGGCAGACATCAATATCTTCCGCACTGAACGGAATTTCCGTCCCTCGTTCAAGGGTTATGGCCCCGTAATATTTTCCGGACCCGAAAAGAGGAATCGTTAATATTGATTTTGCGCCGAATTGGCTGGCGATCTCTTCATGATCGCGGACGACAAGCATCTCTTCGCCGGAAGGAACAGGATAGATGATTTCCCGGGCCTGGAGGAGAGCCTCTTCCATGGCCATGGAGACAGCGCGGTTGAACTTCATCCGCTTGTCGAAATTGGCGCTGTGAGAGATGGCCTGAATGGAAATCTTGCCGCGCTTGAGGAATCCCAGGCTGACGCGGTCACACTTGAATTGCGTGGCCAGGCCGGTGACAAAAGCCATAGAAGCTTCCTCATACCTCTCCTCGGCCAGAACACCTGCCAGGAGATCAACGGCTGACTTCAGTCGCTTGTGGACAACTTCCTCATCCCGGATCTGTTGACGGCGAAAAAACAGCTCCAGCGAGGATACGCCCCACTGGAGCTGTTCCATAACCTTTGTAAGCTCTTCTTCCCCGTCTGCATTTACCTCGACTGCAACAGCGCCATAGAGCTTATCATCGATCAGGACCGGATAAGCGGCGCCATAATGATGAGGGGTACCGGTTGAACATTCCGTTGCGGCCGGATTTTCCCTGGACGGCAGTTCCGTAAGCAGGCCGCTTCGTTGAGTAAGAACCTGATCGGATATTTCCGCCAACCGTTCCGCATCGGTCTCACCTTCAGGCCATTTCGCAACGGGTGAAAATGACGCGGCATCAGGAGGGCCTATAATCAGAATGCTACTGATACACCTGAAAATCAACGAAGATTGAAGGGCAAGCCAGCCGTGAAAATATTCATCGGTGCTGCTGGGTTTTTTAAGGCAGGCCCACAACCCGGTTCTGTTCGATGAATCATCGCTGACACCAGGGTTAGCAGTTCCGCCGGAGAGGCTCATGGAATCAATCCCATAGTCATTAATATCAGCTCCGGGCGGTCAAATCCGTCCGGAGCCATTTTTGTCCATATGTAAACTATTTAAGGTCAAGGTTCAGTTCGCCAAACCGTGATTCATATTCCTTTACTATGTTGCTCAACAACAGTGAAAGCCTTTTTGCAGCATATGCATTGAGGATGATCCGCTCAGTCAGGTTGATGGTCAGTTCCTTCTGTCCTGTCTGCCATGTCTGGTTGGTGCCGAAAAGCAGCGTCACTTCCTCGCGGGTACTGGATACGTTGCAGACATTGGCATATGATGTCTTCATCTGGGCTGCGTCCCAGTTGATCTTGATTGCTCCGTCCTGCTGCTGGGTATTAACTCTTTCCTTCTTACTGTCGGTCATCTCTATTCCTCCTCGTGTTTTCTTCCGGCCAGGTCATATCCCGCCTGAAGTGTGGTTTTCAATCGTTTATTAACTTAACAAATTTATACTTCCCGTCACTAACTTATTTTACACCGCTTGTCAACAGTTCCATTCCATGTTAACGAAGAGCATGGTATGGATCTCCCGGGTCATCCGGTCGCTATTTCGCTGAAAAGGACCGTTATTTCATGGCGGACGGAAAGGATTTTTCCCCCGCAATATGCGGCCTTCCACGGCTCCATAATAAAATGTTAAAAAGTCCCTGCCCTGCCGGTCGATACCTCCGGTAAGGTGATCCAGTATCTCATCCTTTATCGGCGACAGAAAGGCCTGAAAATCCACAGGATCAATCCCGTAATTGCTGCAGACTCCCGGGAAAAAACGGTCCAGGTCTTTCAACTGAATCCCTGCTCGATATACATTTAGATCGAAAGACTTCCGCGGATTGCCCGGTTCGCTGACCTCCAGCAGATACATCTCCTTCACCGGCATCTTTGAAGCAGCCATGGAGAGCACACCTGCCGCCGTATCCAGTATTGTTTCCGGGATAGTCCCGGGGAAAATACCCGACATGCGCTCCTGTATCTCCGCCTCTGAAACCGCAGGGCGCCAGATGTACTCCGTAACTGTCTTCCTCTCAGGGTGAAGAGGGTCCCACTTCAATCCCAGGAACAACAACAGTCGCTTGTGTGTGGCTGATCCGGACTTGAGTTCTCCTTCACACATGCCCTTGAATTCCAGATAAACCTTATAAATACCCCCATTTTGCGTTTCCTCGAACCCGAAATGGACAAAATCAGCGAAGGGGATCTCTTTCCGCATGATTTCGAGAAACGGTCCGGGAATGCCCATCTCCCGGGAGAGAGCCATGAGCCTACCGTCGGGATCGGTCTTGATCGTCTGCTTGTTGATACCTGCCAGAAGACGATTGGACAGAATGGTCTTTGCGAACATCTTGAAAGACCACTCCACGCCGAACCGTACGCCAAGACGGCTCACAAGGTCAATGATTAACCGGGCCATTTCCACCGGATCGGACGGCAACAGGTGGTGGCGGCGCTCCGGTATCGGTTCCGCATCAATCCGGGCCGGCGGTATGCCGATCCGCCCGAACCGTGCTTCGTAATCATTTAATGCGCCGGTCAGAAGAAGAGAAAGGCGTTTGGCCACCAGGGGATTCATGATAATCCGGCCCGTTTCCTTTTCCTTCCCGAACAGGAAGGAAAATTCCTCCCGGGTCGCCACGACATTGAAGGTGTCAGGATGTTCAAATTGCATCTACTGATCCCGTATTGCTCAATTTCAGGAAGTTCCCGTTTTGTCGGGTATGGACCGGCCCGGGGAACAGGCATGCCCGTCCTGGTTCAGTTCAGTTTTTCCGGATTTTTGGGGGTGGGTATCTCCAGTTTGAGCTCTCCGAAACGGGCCTCGTATTCCTCCACGGTCCGGCTGAGTAAAATGGAAAGCCTCTTGGTGGCGAAGGCGTTCAGGATGATCCTGTTGGTGAGCTGGACATTTAAGCCGCTCTGGCCGGTCTGCCAGGTTTGATTTGTTCCGAAAAGGATCGTAAACTCCTCACGGGTGCTAGATACATTGCAGACATTCGCATAGGATGTCTTCATCTGCGACTCATCCCAGTTTATCATTATTCCCGTAGATCTCTTCGGGGCTTCGTCTTCTTTTTTGCTCATATCATCTCCATCTGATTTCTTTTTCCTGCCGCTTTCCTGAACCATCGAATTACCCTCCTCAACGATTATTTTTCACTAAATTAACGGGCATCCTCCCCTTCCCGGCCGGAGTTCCCGGAATCTTTTTTCCCTCCCCAGGGCAGAGAGAGAAATTTTCCGTCGTTCCATTTGAAAAACTGCCTTTTTCTTTCGTCATCTTTTAATTTTGCAAAGCCGCAGCGGTCGAGAAGCGGTCTCTCCTGATTCTTCTGAGCATCGCTCCGGCCAATCCCCCATCCTGCAAATCCGGCCATAACAGCCGTCAGCCTGTCCATCCTCAGAGATGCTTCATTGGTGCCATCAGCCTGATCAGGTTCTCTTTCCTGATAGCCGCCGGTATTTATATAATCCCGGATTTCCTGCCTGTCCTGTTCGTGCAAAGAAAATAATTTTACAGGCCCCTCTTCCGTATGGCCGGTAACAGGCTCTTGATTTCCTGCGTTCCGGGGATTTTCCGCTCCGTATGCATCGCTATGATGATATCCTATGGCCCGCTGCGTGTTGAAAATATCCCCAAACAGCATTTCACGCGTCATCAGAATCTTGTCCATTCCCGGCGGAAGCTGAGGAGCGGGAGATTTAAAAAATGTGTTAAGTTCAGGCAGGCCCGGCGTATCCATCCTTACTCTTTTATAGTTATAAAGATTTGTCAAAGTGCTGGCCAGATTATCGCTGCCAAGGTCAACCATGTCAACCAGACCGTTGGTAATGTGGATATAGGCATGCTCTCCGATCATTATATCTTCATCAAAACTGCCGTTAAAGCTGTCATTTCCAAAGCCGCCGATCATGATATCATTACCGGTTCCGCCGTTAAGAAAGTCGTTGCCGCCGTTGAAAAGAAAAACACTTTCGATGACGCACTGATTGTCATTCCATGTAACCCGGGCACTATCGCCGGCCATATAGTCATTACCATCTAAACCGCTGAGCAGGTCATTTCCGGAACCGCCGATCAAAACATCATTTCCGGATCCGGAAGTTATAACATCGTCTCCTCCAAGATCCGGCAACGTGGCCAGAACCATGGCAAGAGCGCCGCTTGTGTTATCGAAGTCAACAACACCGTTGTCTCCAAGGAGTATATCCTCGCCGCCCAGAGTCGTTATCGTATCGGCATCCATACCGCCCAGGACAATGTTGTTCCCGGCTCCGGCATCGATGATATCGATGCCGCCCGTTGCCGCTGCAGTATCCGTGGTCCTTATCTCAGTCAGCTTTAAGACGCCGCCCATATCTTCATACTTCACAAAGCCGTTGTCGCCCAGAACGATGTCATCGCCGGTACCGGTGGTCACCGTGTCGAAGCTGTTGCCGCCGATCACCACGTTGTTCCCGTCACCGGCCATGATGGTGTCGCTGCCGCCGAACACGCTCAGAGGATCAGTGTCGCTGCTTTCAGCCATAACAAGGGCTCCGGTTGAATCGAAATCGGCCTCTCCGTTGTCCCCTACAACGATATCGCTGCCAGTATCCGTGCCTGCATCGATATAATCACTGCCGCTGCCGCCAAGAACCGTGTCGGACCCGTCGGCTGCAAATATGAAATCGTTGCTCCCGAACTCCGGATCCGAAGTCTCGATGTGGGTCAGCACGCTCGATCCGCCGGATATATCAAACAGAGCGGAGCCGTTGTCCCCGACTATCACGTCATTGCCGGTATCCGTGCCTACTGGATTACCGGCCATATCCATATTGATGTAATCCGTGCCGACACCGCCGAGAACAACATCATCGCCGTCCCCGACCAGGATCACATCATCGCCGCCGGTCCCGGATACCGTGGTCTGAATACCGGTGAGAAGACCGGATGAATCGAAATCGGCCTCTCCGTTGTCCCCTACAACGATATCGCTGCCAGTATCC
>CAZOEH010000032.1:0-14752 GCA_964578785.1 uncultured Desulfonema sp.
CCCGGATTTTCCCTTTATTTCCCCTACCTCGGTCTCGAGTCCGGCCCATTTTGGAATAAAAGGATTCAATTCAATGTTGGCAAGAAGATTTTTGTCATCAGGCATATGGGAAGCATCGATAGCGATAGATGTAAGGCCTGCTTCAAATACGGTCGGGATCTCGGTTTTAGCAGCTGAAATATCCTGCTCTTTTTTTATCCCGTAATGATCCGCGTGAATTGCAACAGGAACCGTTATGCCGAGTTCATTACACAGAGCGTCGACCTGTCTTGCCATGTTCCAGTAATTGACCGGGCAATAAGCGCTGGCGCCGCCCTCGGATCTTGCTATTTCTATGATTATGGCCGAATTTGCCCTTTGCGCGGCCTGAAGGGCTCCTCGTATTATAAGGTTGCTTCTCCCGTTTGCGGCCATAACCACAGATTTGGTTTTTTTTATCATCCCTCTGTCGATGAATTTTCCGCTTACGACCAGGGCTCTGGAATTGGGGAAGAGTTTTACAACATTAGGCGGACGGCCGATTCTGATTGCTCTGTCAAAATCCGAAATACCGGTTGTCATACCTGGCATGACATTACCTCCTTTTATATTTATAAATAAACTGTTGCAGGTTTCAAAATCAGCAAAAAATTCCCGTCAGACCAGCGGCATGTACAAACAAAAATGAAATCACTATCAGTATAAACATACCGGGGCTGACTTCCGCTGAAAAGGAAAAAAAGAAAGGTTAATAAGTATAAACTTCGTACTCGGTTTTTTTACCCAGAAGAATATCAATCTTATCCTGAACCGCTTTTCTTTCCTCGCTTAAAATCCATCTATTCCAGTCCTCGGCAGACTGCCATGTGCTTATTACAAGGTATTCGCCCGGATTGTCGATCCTTTTCAGCGTCTCACCCGAAATATAGCCGGATTGATTTGTAGCAAAAGCCCTGAGTTGTTTAAGCAATGGCGTTAAATACTCGGCTTTCTCCTCGGGGACAATTCTTTTAATTATGATTTTGACAGCCATGCTTCCCTCCTTGCATATTTTTCGCCGGGTTTAAAGACAATTATCTAACTATGCCAGTATGAAAGTGATCAGGAAAGGAGCTGCAAGTGTAAGTACAATACCGCTGAATATCGAAATTATCCCGTATTCCTTTCCGGTGAATCTGATTATCACGGGAAGTGTTGTATCCATTGATGTAGCGCCTCCAGAGGCTATGGGAGCAAGGCGCCCGAAATATTTTACTAGAAAGGGCGTCAGGAGGAGCGTTGAAATTTCTCTGAAAATGTTTGATAAAAGAGCGAGCACGCCTAGCGCTTCACCTTCCAGCCGGGTAATAATTATACTGGAAAGACTGTAGTATCCGAACCCTGAAACAACCGCTAGTGAATCCCTTAAAGTAATTTCCCTCAGGCAGAAGGACAAGAGAGCCGATCCGAGCAATGTGCCGAATATAACGGATACCGGGACCAGGAGAATCATGGCGTTGTTTCTTTTTATCATCTCCCACGCCGTGCTGTTGCCTCCAATGCCGATGCCTACAAGAAACAGGAGAAAATTCAGGGCATAAAGAGAAAGTGCGGTATTATTCATCGCGGAAGGAGCAAGAGAATAAAATCCGCAAAAAATGCCGGCGGAGAAAAAGAAAATAATAAAGAAGCCTGGTCTCATTTACCTCTTCTCCTGAAAGCATATACATAAACAAAATATGAAATTATGACACTCCCTGAAACAGCTCCTGCAGTCAGCACCAGGGCCTGGACTCCAAGCTTCGCAATAGAGTTTATAATTATTTCATTTCCTCCGACCGATAGACCGAGTAAAAACAGAAGAAAACATATTGCCCCTGTTGTCACATTATCGGCAAGTTTAATGATTCCGTCTCTTTTTCTGAGAAAGTATCCGACTGCCATACCGGCTGTTAAAAAAAACAATATTAAGAGCACCTATATCCTCATATGTTCGAGTCGATGGTTTTCGGTTTGTTTTATAGGCTGAAGGTTTTTAGTCTGAAGACTTTTAGCAAATTCAGTTTTCGGGCTTCAGGCTGCGCTTTCCTGCTTTGTGCCTCTGTGCCTTTGCCCCTTATTTATTCTCGCCTGCCGCTTTTTTATCCTTATTGTACTTCTCAATATCTTTCTTCATCTCTTTTTCGACTTCGGTATTATATACTTCCGCTTCCGCTTCAAAAGATTTTCTTTTCTCCGAATAATTTTTTATTTTTTCATTCAGAGCCTGTATTTTCGTATTGTAATCAAGCGTTCCCGGTCTCGTCTTGAGTTTTCCTTTAAGCGCATCCAGCTCGCTTTTTTCTTTTGTCAGATCCTTGAACTCCTTATCCAGCTCCTGTTGCCTTTTATCAAGACGGGTTTTATCCGCATCAAAATTTCCCGCACCAGCCTGTTTTGTATCCGGTTTTTCATCAACAGCTTCTTTTGATTCGGGCACTTCCCCGGTCTCATTTTTTATTTCCGGCATATTCCCGATGTCATTCTTCCCGTAACCGGTATACCCTTTTGCAGCGGTTCTCTGATCTTTAGGAACCTTGTTGAAATCATCCGTATAATGAATTCCGCCGTCTTTACCGACATACCGGTAAAATTCTGCCGACACCGGAACGGAAAAAAGCAATACTATTATTAACGACAATAGTTTTATTTTGTTCATGCAGAATTCCCCCTCTCTTTGACATGAAATGAAGCTTCTCACTGCAAACAGTATAAAATATTCCCGCTGTTTCTGTTCAGCCTGAGAGAGCTTTGCATAACTGCATTAATAAGCCGGCCCTTAACCTTGATCATGCAAAAGCCCTCCCGAATTAAAACCTTTTATATATCTTACATTTTAAACCCAAAATAGTTAAAGTTCAACATGTTTTGTACTTAACCGGTTCACATACGGGGGCATCTATGAATTAGTTGGTGATTCCTTCCAATCTGATTCGGAAAAGAACATCATATAATTAAGATTTGACAATAATGAAAAGTCTTGTAAACTTCTCTTAAAATATAAGAGAAAATGAGATAAAAATGAAGCCGCCCAAATTGATATATATTCTGATTTTAATTACTCTTTTTGCCTGTGTTCCTAAAACCAGGATTGAGAGTATTCAACGTCATGATGTATCCGATGAAAATCTCTTTGCAAAAGCAGAAAATTTCTTCAACTCAAAGCAATATGACAGGGCGCTTGAAGCATATAACGGATATATGGTTCAATTCCCGGAAAGCCGTTTGATTCCGGCGGCATTGATGAGGGCAGGTTCGATTTACGATACACTGGGTGAAAATGAAAAGGCTAGAATCATATACATGCGCCTTATCAGCAATTACCCGGAAAGCAATTATGCCTCCGATATAAAAATAAAAGTAATTGAAGGATACCTGAAGGACGGCCTTTTTAAAGAAGCTGTAAAATATTCCGCAGAGATACTCACTAAAAATCTTTCTGATTATCATATTTCAAAAATATTCATCCTGACCGGAGACGCCCATACCGCAATGAAGAATCATTCGGATGCAGCAATATCATATTACAAGGCCGGATTGAAAAGCTCTAAACGAGAAATGGAAATAGCCGAAATAAAGCTTAAAAATTCTGTAGAGCAACTTGGAATAAATGGTGTTACATCACTTATCAAAAGCATAATGGACGACTCGTTTAAAGGATACCTGCAATATCAGCTAGGCTTGCGTTATTACAACAACAAACAATATAGTGAGGCGGCAGATGTTTTGCATGATTTTACACAAAAAATGCCTGCTCACAGAAACGGAGGGCAGGCAAAAATTCTTTTGCAGGATATATACAGCAAAACAGGCGGCAAACACCATGCTGTCGGATGCCTGCTTCCACTGACCGGTGAATTCAGTGTTTTCGGCAACAGGGCTCTTAAAGGAGCGAACCTGGCGCTTGAAACTTTTTCAATTAAGACAGGGCATACTTTCGACATTGTAATCAGAGACACCGAATCGAACCCGGAAAAGGCTGCTGTCGCCGTGGATGAGTTGATAAAGGCAAATGTGTCGGCAATTATCGGCCCTATGGGGTCGGCCGAGTCGGTTTCCGCGGCAAATAAAGCCCAGGCGGGAAAAATCCCGATTGTTGTTCTGACTCAGAAAGAAAATATAACTGATGCCGGTGATTTTGTTTTCAGGAATTTCCTGATGCCTAAAATGCAGATCAGATCTCTTGTGGAATATGCTGTAATTAAAAAAGGGATTAAAAAATTTGCGATTTTATATCCCAAAGAAAATTACGGCACAACTTTCATGAAGCTTTTTCAGGATGAGGCCAGAGCTAACGGAGGGAAAATCATCAGGGTGGAACCTTACGATCCCGCATTAACGGATTTTACCGATTCCATAAGAAAACTTGCTGGAAGCATTAATATTGCCGGAAGAGATATAAATGAATCTTCCCCGGCTGATAAAAACAAAAAAATAAGCGACGGATTACCGGTTGACTTTGAAGCCGTTTTTATACCGGACTCACCTGCAAAAGCCGGGCTTATAATTCCCCAGCTTGCATATCTCGATATAAGGAATGTCTTTCTTCTGGGTACAAATCTGTGGCATTCACAGAAGATGATAGAAATGGCCGGCGAATTTCTGGAGAATTGGGCTATAATACCGGACGGTTTTCATGGTGAAAACGATTCGGATAAAATGAGGGAATTCGTAATCTCATTCGCAGGGAAATACGGAGAAGAACCGGAATTTATTGAAGCTGTGGCCTATGATACCGCCATGATTCTTTTTCAGACAATGTCAATGCCGCATGTCCGGGCTCCGGATTCGGTCAGAAATGAACTTTTCAGAATCAAAAACTATAAAGGATTAACCGGGATTACTTCTTTCGAGGAAACGGGAGATGCCTCGAAAAAGCCTTATATTCTGACTATAAGCAAAGGAACGTTCGTTGAACTGAAAACAAATTGAGCCTCCGGTTTCTGGTTGTAGTTCATACGTAGAAAATAAAAAAGGGTTCGAGGGGGTCAACTGTTCACTGTAACAATCCATACTAGTTTTTCAAAGAGCCCTGACCGGTTGCTTCCAGCACGCTCTGCCAGAGTTTTCCGTTCGGATTTACCTGTTTTCTCTTTTCCGCTGAAGCATTCATGGGTATATGAACAAAATGGTTGCTCCAGTTGCCGACTATAAGCTTGGTCTTGCCGGCCATTGCCGCATGAACTGCATCCCTTCCAAGGAAGCTGCAGAAAACATGGTCGTTGGCATTTGCAGGTAGGCTTCTTATTATATAGCTCGGATCAATATATTTTAAGGAAATTTCGACATTTTTGGATTTGAACCGGGCAGTTATGGTATCTTTGAGGAAGAGACCGATATCTTTAAGCTTAATATTGCCTGAGGCATCAACCTCATCCTTATCGCTCTTTATATACTTCTGTCCGGCTCCTTCCGCAACAACAATAACCGCATGCTGTCTTTGCCTGAGCCTCTCCTCCAGGGATGCAAGCAGCCCGTTCGGGCCTTCGATATCAAAATCTATTTCCGGGATCAGAACGAAATTAACGTCCTGCTGGGCAAGTGCCGAAGTTGCGGCAATAAAACCGGAGTACCTTCCCATGAGCTTTAAAAGCCCTATACCGTTAGGATATCCCGCAGATTCATTATGGGCGCTTTTTATAGCCAGAGTAGCCACATCAACGGCAGTATCAAAGCCGAATGACCGGGAAACCAGATAAATATCATTATCGATCGTCTTTGGAATCCCGACAACGCTTATCTTAAGCCCCCTTTCAATTACCGCATCGGCGATTTTTATCGCCGCTTTCAGTGTTCCATCCCCGCCGATCATAAAAAGCGCGCTGATGCTCATTCTTTCCAGACTGTCGACAATCTCATCAATTTCCTGAGGGCCTCTGGATGAACCGAGGACCGATCCCCCGATTTCGAGAATATTCAAAACCGTTTCCGGTTTCAGTTCCATAATATCATGTCCGTATTTCGGGATAAAGCCCTGAAGTCCGTACCTGATACCGTAAATGTTCCTTACCCCGTATCCGTAATAAAGCTCCAGAACTATAGAGCGTATAATATCGTTTAATCCCGGGCAAAGACCGCCGCAAGTTACAAGCGCACATCTCATCTTGCTGGGATCAAAATATATTTTCTCCCTCGGACCGGCCATTTCAAAGGAAGGAAGTTCTTTCCCCGCCAGGACCGTCTCGGTAATGCGTGAAGGATTTACATCTATCACAACTCTTTCCGTATCCGATATAAAAGCCTGCCGCTCTTTACCTCTTTCCTTGTTGTGGGCCGGCGATGGGATCTTCCCTTCTCCGAGTACCGGAATTTTCGTATCAGTTTCAAGATCTTTCCTGTTCATTACTACCTCATTTTAAAAATTATGGTTTAGAAATAACCACTATTTCCCGTTTGGAGCCGTTATGAAATAACATGCACTTTTTTTGATCTTTTCGTTACGGCTCCTTATGCCGGTTACGGTATTTCATTGTTACGTTTATTTTTGGACGACGGATTAAAACTGAAACTGCCTTTACCCAGAATATCGTGAAGGTGCAGCACTCCAAGAATTTTATTGCCGGAATCGGTTATTGGTAGCACTGTAATCTGAAACTGCTCCATCAGATACAGAGCATCATACGCCGGGGAATCGGCGCCTGCTGTCCGGGGATTTTTTGTCATGACATCTTCTGCTTTAAGTACTTGAACCGGCCTGTTCTTTGCAATTGTCCGCCTGATATCCCCGTCAGTTATTATACCTGAGAGCGTATTATCCTGCTTTATGACTATAACCGCTCCAAGTCCTCCGGAATCGATTTTAAGGACTGCCTCATGAAAGCTTGCTCCTTCAAAAACGAGAGGAAGCGAATCATCTTTAATCATAATGTCATTAACCCTGCTTGAAAGGCGCTGACCGAGTACTCCTCCCGGATGAATCTTCCTGAAATCACTCGACTTGAAATCCCTCTTGTTGATAAGTACTACTGCGAGGGCATCTCCTGCCGCCAGCAGTGCGGTTGTGCTGGCTGTAGGGGCAAGCCCGAACGGGCAGGCTTCTCTCTCGACTCCGACGTCAATAACTATATCACTGTGTTTCGCAAGCGTAGAATTTTTATTTCCTGTAAAGGCTATAACCTTGCATCCCATTTTCCGTATTGTCGGAACAAGCACATTGAGTTCATCTGTTTCGCCGCTGTTTGAGAGTGCAAGGAATATATCGTCCTTTGAAACAATTCCGAGGTCTCCGTGCATTGCCTCTACAGGATGCAGAAAAAAAGATCTGGTCCCCGTGCTGTTTAATGTCGCTACTATTTTTCTTCCGACTATCCCTGATTTGCCTATTCCTCCCACTATCAGCCTGCCTTTAGACCTGTATATAAGCTCCACCATTTCAGCAAAGCTGCCGTCAATGCGGTCTGCCAGTTTAAGAATTCCTTCAGCTTCGATTTTAAGAACCTCAATTACTTCATCTATTATCATAATATTTATCTTCCTGTTTTTTTATGGCTGTCAATACGGCAATCTTTGCAATTTTTCATCTAAAAATCAAGCTCTCTTTTCCTTCCTCAATCAAAGATTCGGCAGCAGTCCCGATATCACTCCTGCATGATCTCCGTCTGCCTGTCCCGGCATACGGCCTTTTATCTTGACAAACAGATACATTTCAGCCATATGATTCAAAAATTTTATCAGCTGTTGCAAAGGGGAAATTACCATATGGATATTCTTTCGAAAGATGTCATGAGTATGTTCTTCAGGAAAGCAATCCGTAAAGACAATAGCGCCATTTCGATGGACGGGGAGATGATTCGTCTTCTTATAGCCATCGATGAAAACAAAACCCTGTCACGAATCGGCGAAGAGATCGGAATGAATGTTTCGGTTTTGAAAGAAACCATTTCAAAACTCGTCAGACTCGGCATAGTTGAACCGGTCACCAAAAAGACAAATTATCTAAGCAACGCTTTCTTGAATGAACTCACTGTTAATCTTACACATGCTATCGGCCCCATGGCGGAATTTTTAATTGATGATACGGTATCTGCAATGGGGTTAGTAATAAATGAGGTTCCGTTGAACAGGGCTCCGGAGATGATAACAGCTATTGCGGAAGGGATCCCCGATGATCAGACACGCGCCAATTTCAAAAAGAAGATGGTAGGAATTATGCCTAAAGAAAGAATTTAAACTAAGGAGC
The DNA here is from genome assembly GCA_964578785.1 of uncultured Desulfonema sp. Lineage (GTDB taxonomy): Bacteria > Desulfobacterota > Desulfobacteria > Desulfobacterales > RPRI01 > RPRI01. The sequence goes on from CAZOEH010000032.1 coordinate 8,177, forward strand.
ATAAGCCATGAAGGAAATCATTTGTGATAAGTGCGGGAAAAAATACAAGGTTGACGAAACGAAGATAAAGGGCGACTCGGCACGGCTTAAATGCAAGGGTTGTGATAATGTCTTAACTGTTACAAAAGAAGCGTCCGCTGCAGTAAAAACACCTGAACCTGATGTAACTGTTTCACCCGGGGGTTCTGAAACTGAATCCTCGTATGAACAGACAGTTTCACTCGCAACTGCCGAAGGTCTCGAACAGAAAAAAGCGGAAGCGCTTCGGGCATCTGCCGGGGCAGTGAAGGTAAAGTTCGGTCTCTCACCAAAGATTATTATTCTTATGCTTCTTATCAGCTTGATGCCGCTTACTCTCTATTGGTCATTCACGTTCAAGGAATCAGGCAAGGTTATCCGGACGGATACCGAACTCCTTATGGCTCAGACGGTTCAGGGCCTCGGCGGCCAGGTTGATGAATGGCTTGATAAAAATATTCTTATGCTCAAGACAGCGGCAAGATTGAATGATATCGCCACTATGGACCCTGTAAAACAGGAGCCCATCCTCAAGGCTATTAACCAGGAATATTCCTGGACGTACCTTGTATTTACAATCGGGGTCAACGGGATGAATATCGCCAGAAATGACGGTAAGCCTTTAACGGATTATTCCGACAGAACTTATTACACGGATGTTATGCAGGGAAAAGATTTCAGCTGGCAGGTCTTGATCGGAAGAACATCAAAAAAACCGGCTATTGTAATGTCCGTTCCCATAAAGGCGGCAGATAACAGCATCGTTGGCGTAATGGCTGCGGCCATGAATATTGATGATATATCCAAAACCGTGGCAGCATGGAAAAAAGGGAAAACCGGATTTGCTTTCCTTGTCGACGAAAAGGGCAAAGTCGTGTCTCACCAGATCCCCGAATATGTTGTTGAGCAGAAAGACTTGAACAGTCATCCTCTTATTGCCTCTATCAGGAAGAAAGGGAAGGAGGTATCCTTAAACTTTAAGAACGACAAGGGCAAACCCGCTTACGGATATGCGAAGAGCAATAAGTTCGGATGGGTAACTGCAATTCAGCAGGAAGAGGAAGAGGCGTTCGAACAGGTAAGAAAAAACCAGGTATTCGCACTGGGCGTATTCGGCATCACGGTTATTATAGTTTCACTTATAGCATGGCTTTCGGCAAGAACCATAGTAAAACCGATAACGCAGATGACAACTGCCGCCGAACGCATGAGCATGGGTGACCTTGATGTAAAGATTGATATCAATTCAAAAGATGAAATAGGCCTCCTTGCCCAGGCTATTAACCGCATGCAAACCAGCTTGAATATGGCAATGGAGAGAATGCGGAGAAAAAGGTAACGGCATTTCAAAAAGATTTTTGGAAAAAATGATATTTTTTTTATTGACAAACCGTTAACGCACGGTTATATTCCGCCGCGTAAAAATTAAAAGCTTCACAAAAAGGCCTGGAGCATTTCATAACCAGGCCTTTTTTTTGAACTTATGACTTGAGAAAGGTGGTGACAAAAATGGTTTGTACAACAGTAAGAAAAAGCAAGGAATGTCCCTTCATGTCGGCCAAGGGGTGCTCATATAACGGCGGAATATGCCATGAAATCGTAGAAAAGTGCAAAGGATGCAACCGCAGCACGGAATATTCTTCTGCCTGGTATTGCACATCATATCCTGATCCATCTTTGAAATGGAAAAACGGCAACTGCAATCTTGCTACCCATGTCGTAAATACTCCTGTGGAAGTCAAGACCAAACTCAATCCTCTCAAGGCATCCAAACGGGGAAACAACAGGTAGTTCTGATATAACACGAAAAGAACCCCGCTCTGCTGTATGAGCGGGGTTCTTTTATCTCTTATCGGTTCCGCCTTTTCTGTTAAACTATGGAAAATGGGAAAACTCATGAATTTTGCAAAAGGCGGTGATAGAATAAAAGTCCATTACACAGGCCGGCTGATTGATGGAACGGTTTTTGATTCATCAAAAGAAAGGGATCCCCTTGAATTCAGTATAGGTTCCGGTTCATTGATTCCGGGATTTGAAAATGGTGTAATAGGTATGGCTGTCGGCGATACTAAAGTTGTTACGATTCCGGACATTGAAGGATACGGCCAAAAAAATGAAGACCTGCTCGTAAAAATAAAAAGAGAAAATCTTCCTGATAACATAACTCCTGAAATCGGGCAGACACTTCAGATGAGTAAACAGGACGGACATCCTTTCAGCGTAACTGTAACAGATATCGATGAATTTTCGGTAACATTTGACGCGAATCACCCCCTGGCGGGTAAAACCCTTTTATTTGAAATTGAGCTTCTTGCGATACTTTAGGTAGCTTGCTTTGACTTATCCCCTTATTCCCTCTTTCATATTTCCCGCAATATTCCAAATTCCGTAAAAATATTATAAATTAAGTGTGTTATTTAGTCTTTATAAATAACTGCTTGCCCGGAACTCCCTGTTAATGATAAAAGACCTTAATATAATCCTTAAAGCAGCTGATCCATACCGTATGCGACGGGATATAATTTAATCTTTATAATATAAAGGTTTAAGCTATTAAAATAATTTTTATGGAGTAATAATATGCCAATTTATGAATACCACTGTGATAAATGCAGTCATGATTTTGAATCAATCGTATTTGGAAAAGAAAAACCCTCATGTCCCGCATGCAGGAGCAAAAAAGTCAGTAAGCTGATGTCCGCGTGCGGTTTTATGAGCAAAGGAACCGGTGGAGAAACTGTGAAAGCTTCAGCATCATCTTCATCATGCGGTGGGTGTTCCTCCTCGAGCTGCGCAGGTTGCGGTCATTGATGAAACCTGAAATAGTAATAGGATCCAGAGGAAGCAAACTCGCCCTCTGGCAGGCCAACTGGGTCAAATCGGCGCTTACAAAAAATTTCCCGGGGCTTTCCGCAGAAATAGTTATCATCAAAACAAAGGGGGATAAGATACTTGATGTTCCTCTCGCAAAAGTCGGAGGCAAGGGTCTCTTTGTAAAGGAAATCGAGGAGGCTCTTATCGACAAACGAATTGATATAGCTGTGCACAGCATGAAAGATATGCCGGCCGACCTGCTGGATGGTCTTTCAATAGGAGCAGTTCCGGAACGTGAAAATCCCGGCGATGTCCTTATTTCCAAAAATAATATGTTGCTGTCACAGCTCCCGGGAAAAGCGAGGATCGGCACAAGCAGCCTCCGCCGTCTTGCTCAGATCAGGCATATCAGGCCGGATATTGACATATTACCTTTAAGAGGAAACCTGGATACAAGGATAAGAAAACTCGACTCAGATGAACTGGATGCCATAATACTTGCCGCAGCAGGAGTAAAAAGGCTCGGGCTCGCGAATATTATTACGGAATACCTCAGCGAGGATATCATGCTTCCTGCGGTGGGCCAGGGAGCCCTTTGCGTTGAAATACGAAAAGACGATTATAATATCGTGAAATTCACAGATTCTCTGGATCATTCAATAACGCGTTCCGTTGTGACGGGTGAACGTGCTTTTTTGAAAAAACTTGAGGGAGGCTGTCAAATTCCTATTGCAGGCCATGGGAAAGCGGAAAAGAATACGTTTACGATAAGCGGTCTTGTTGCCGACCTTGAAGGAAAGATAATTATTAAAGAGAAGTTGTCCGGACCGCTCGGATCATCAGAAAGCATCGGGACCGCTCTTGCTGAAAAACTCCTTTTAAGAGGAGCAAAACAATTGCTTGAAAATCTTACGGCTGTATAAAAAGTAACTTGCAGGAAAAATGAAAACCAACAAAAAAGGGAAAGTATATCTCGTAGGCGCAGGACCGGGAGATCCCGGACTTATCACAGTAAAAGGCAGGGAATGCATTGCACACGCGGATGTAATTGTTTATGATTATCTGGCATCTCCTTCCCTCCTCAAACATGCAAAAAAAGAATCCGAAATCATATATGTCGGAAAACAGGGAGGAGACCACACATTATCCCAGGAAGAGATTAACGCCCTTATCACGAAGAAGGCAAAAAAGGGGCTGATTGTAACGAGACTGAAAGGAGGAGATCCTTTCATCTTCGGACGTGGAGCCGAAGAAGCAGAAGTTTTAATAGAAAACGGAATTTCATTTGAAGTGGTTCCCGGCGTCACATCGGCAATTGCAGCCCCGGCATATGCGGGAATTCCTCTGACCCACAGGATGTTCACCTCGACCGTAGCTTTCGTGACGGGTCATGAAGATCCGGAAAAAGCCGAATCGGGCATAAACTGGGAAGCGCTTGCCAAAGGAATCGGAACTATCGTTTTTCTGATGGGTGTAAAAAATCTTCCAAACATCGTAAAGCAACTCATGGATCACGGGTTATCCCCCGATACTCCGGTTGCTCTTGTCCGCTGGGGAACAACTCCGAAGCAGAAAAGCGTTTCGGGAACCATCGGAAACATAGTTGAGCTCGTCAAAGCAGCCGGCCTTAAATCTCCTGCCATTATAATTGTGGGCAACGTAGTAAAATTAAAGGAAAAGATGGACTGGTTTGAAAAAAGACCTCTTTTCGGAAAGCGGATCGCAGTCACCAGAGCAAGGGAGCAGGCAAGCGATCTGGTCGGCATGCTGTCCGCCCTTGGGGCGGAATGCCTCGAATTCCCTACGATAAAGGTTGAGCCTCCGGACGATTTCAGCCCTCTTGACAAGGCAATCGAAAATCTTTCAGCATATGACTGGCTCATATTTACAAGTGTAAACGGGGTAGATTTCTTTTTTCAGCGTCTTTTTGCAAACGGCAGGGATATGCGCTCTTTCCATAAGATTAAAACAGCCGTTATCGGACCCGCAACATCCGACAGGCTTTTTTGTTACGGATTAAAAAGCGACATTATTCCGGAAAGCTACAGGGCTGAATCTGTTATCGATGCTTTCCGGGATGTAAACCTTAAGGGAAAAAGAATACTCCTCCCGCGTGCTGAAGAGGCGAGAGTGATACTGCCCGAAGAACTCGCCAAAATGGGCGCATTAGTGGATGAAATAACCGCTTACAGGACAATGGCGGTAAGCGATGACTCAGCCGGCCTGATTAAGGAGCTTAAAAATAAAACCATAGACCTCATAACCTTTACCAGTTCATCTACGGTAAAAAACTTTGCCGCTCTTCTTCCCGCGGGCATGATTGAAGAATTCATGAAGGATATTGTTGTAGCAGCAATAGGTCCGGTTACCGCCGATACAGCAAAAGATATGGGATTTAAAGTCGATATTATAGCGGAATCATTCACAATACCTGGCCTCTGTGATGCAATTCTTCAACACTATTCGAAAAGATAGAAATTAGTCGGGTTATCCGGCCCCCCTCAGACCCGCAGACTGACTTTTTCCGTTACGTCAATTTTGACATACTTGACAATAATACCAAATCAGATTAAGAATTTTTCAGTTTAACTTGAGTTTTTCTTTCCTGATACTAATAGCAAATAAAGCCAGATGACAACAAGCCGCGCAAATATAATAAAACTGCCCGAAATTGAACTGCCTGAAATTAAGCTGGTGGATCAATATAAACGCAGGCTTGACTATCTTCGTATTTCCGTTACCGACCGATGCAATATGAAATGCATATATTGCATGACCCATGAAAAAACTTCAAAACTTCCATGCAGAGAGATTCTCCGTTACGAGGAAATAATAAGGATAGCACGGATATTCACCAGCCTTGGAGTATCAAAAATCAGAATAACAGGAGGAGAACCACTCGTAAGGAAAGGCATTTGTGAGTTTCTGACCAGGATAAGAAGCCTGGAAGGCCTTTCAGATCTCTCAATCACTACAAACGGTGTTTTCCTGAAAGACAAAATAAAGCAGATCAAATCCGCCGGCATCAGCCGCCTGAATATCAGCCTTGACACTCTTGATAAGAATAAATTCAAAAAAATTACCGGGATAGATGCTTTCAGCGATGTGTGGGAAAGCATAATGATAGCTCTTGACATGGGATTTGATCCGATAAAAATCAATGTGGTTGCATTAAACGGTATAAATGACGATGAATTGCCTGATTTCGCCAGGCTGTCATTATCCTATCCGTTTCAGATCAGGTTCATTGAATATATGCCTATAGGTACGTCACGGATGACATCCAGACAGCTTCTTGCTCCTGAGATAATAAAACGTATCAGTTCCACAGGTCGTCTTGAACCTGTCGAAAACATATCATTTGACGGTCCTGCCAAACGTTTCAGATTCGAAAACGCAAAAGGTGAGGTCGGTTTTATAAGGCCGATCAGCGAGCATTTTTGCAGCAGTTGCAACAGACTAAGATTAACGGCAAGCGGTAATTTAAAGACCTGCCTCTTATCTGAAACCGAGACAGATCTTAAGGGCCCGCTCAGAAAAGGATGCTCCGACAGAGAACTTGCCGAAATTATACTTAAAGCGGTTTACAAAAAACCTTTTGAACACCCTCTTGTTGCAAATTGCGAAGGCATTATTTCAGGAGAAATGTCTGCAATAGGAGGCTGAAAGACGTCTACTCACTTCCGGCTTTATATGGAAGTTTTATTAGCTGGGGTGGAGAAATGGAGGTATGTCTATGAATGT
>CAZOEH010000032.1:14762-15547 GCA_964578785.1 uncultured Desulfonema sp.
GGCGCAACTGCCGCCGGAATCGCCGTAAGCGGCATGGGGTTTGACCTGTCTCCGGTCAAAGCTCACGCCCTGACGTTGAAAACCAAGGATGCAAAGGAGACCACCACGATCTGCTGTTATTGCGGTGTGGGATGCGGCGCAATTGTGCACACAGGCAAAGATAAGGGACGCGTCATAAACATCGAAGGTGATCCGGATAATGTTATCAACCGCGGATCTCTTTGTTCAAAAGGCGCCGCACTTTCTCAGCTTGCCGAAAACAAGAACAGGCTTACCGAGCCGATGTACAGGGCGCCCAATTCAAAGGAATGGAAGAAAGTTTCCTGGGAATGGGCTCTTGCCGAAATCACGAAAAGGATCAAGGCAACAAGGGAAGCTACATTCACCCTGAAAAATGAGAAAGGCCAGACTGTAAACCGTACCACCGCTATCGCTTCAGTCGGAAGCGCAGCGCTTGACAATGAAGAATGCTGGATTTACCAGGCATTGTTAAGATCACTCGGACTTGTCTATATCGAACACCAGGCGCGTATCTGACACAGCGCAACTGTTGCGGCTCTGGCAGAGTCGTTCGGACGCGGTGCAATGACAAACCACTGGATCGATTTAAAGAACAGCGACTGCATACTTATCATGGGAAGCAATGCTGCTGAAAACCACCCCATTTCATTCAAGTATGTCACAATGGCACAGCAAAGCGGCGGAAAAGTCATAAGTGTTGACCCCAGATTCACGAGGACTTCTTCAAAAGCCGACATCTATGCGCCTCTCCGTTCAGGTACGGA
>CAZOEH010000033.1:0-15292 GCA_964578785.1 uncultured Desulfonema sp.
TAAGACGCTATGCAAAGCTCTTACTCTCCCCGCTTTCTCCTGACCGTAACCGTCTCCCCGCGGATTCCCCAGTTGTCAGTATCAACCTCTTCTATAACCACAACGGTTGTCTGCGGATTCTTTCCCAGAAGATCGCAAAGCAGTTTTGTGACGCCTTTAATCAGGTCGGCCTTCTTTTCAGGAGTCGCTCCTTCCTTAGTTATTTTGATGTTTACAAAGGGCATGTCTCTTTTCCTCCTTGAAATATAATCTGTTTATGTTTTATTGCCGCTGCAGCAGATAAAATCTGTATCATCATTTCCTTGGCAATTACTTTTTCTTTAAATTTTTTCCCAGACTCCACGCCTTGCCGAGATGCTCGCCGACAGACCAGTAATTATTATCCGGCATTGATAATGTAAACGGATTTATTTTTTTTATATCCGGCTTTCCGTCAGTCAAATATTTTTCTTCTGTAAAACTTTCTTTCGGCTCTCCTATGTAAAGCGTGTTAAACGGCAGTTGAACCGTATTAAATACGGTACATGATATGCAGACCGGGCACTCCGCAATCAACGGGGCATTCTTTAGTTCGCCGTAAAAGACATCAAAAACTTCAGATTTATCTGTCTTGCCGCCTGAAACCAGTCCGCAATAATCGGTTTTTTCAATCGACCGAACACACGGGATATTAATGCTGAATTCTCTGTTTTCGTCAATCCCTTTATTAGTATGATGATGACCCAGCGCCACGGCAAATAATGGCGGTTTGGCATTAACTCTTGATGCCCAGGCAACTGCCATAAAATTTGCTTTCCCTTCGACAAGAGCGCCTACAAGCACCATCGGCATCGGATATAAATAAACATCGCTGTTATCGATCCTGATTTTATCCATTATCTTTCTCTCCTTTCACCTTTACAGATCGGGAAATTATGTTATGTATATTATTACTTGCGCAGCTTTTTCTTATGATGATACAATCTTTTATAATAAATCAGGGCTGATTACAAAAGATAATTTCAGGTGTAAGAGCCGTAAAAGGTTAAGGACAACCAGGATCAAACCGGCACATTGCAAGTCGTTAATTAAGGAGGCAGAAGATGAAAAAATTATTCATACCCATACTGGCCATTGTTGCAGCTCTTCTTGGTTATCTCCTTTTCTGGCCGACAATAATTGATCCGTTAGCGTACACGCCTGCAAAGAAGCCTGAGATGACCGGAGTACTCACCCAAAACAGCGAGCTAGCAAAAGCCGAGCTTATTGCAAAGGGCAAAATCAACGGTCCCGAAGATGTCGTGATAGACCCGGAAGGAAGATTGTACGGGGGAACACAGGATGGAAAAATAGTCCGCATTCAAAACGACGGAAGCCTTGAAATTTTTGCGGAAACAGGCGGCCGCCCGCTGGGTCTTGCCTTTGATGCCTCCGGAAACCTCATCGTTGCTGACGCATATAAAGGGTTACTCTCGATAGATTCGGCACGGGAAATCACCGTTCTTGCGGCAGGAGCGGAAAATACTCCGTTCAGGTTTACGGATCATCTAGACATAGCATCCGATGGAAGGATATATTTCACCGACGCAAGTTTTAAATACTTTCAGAAAGAGTATTTATACGATCTTCTGGAGTCAAGGCCAAACGGCCGGTTTCTGCGTTATGATCCCAAAACAAAAACCACAGATGTACTTCTGCGGGATCTCTACTTTTCAAACGGCGTCGCTCTGTCGCAGAATGAAGATTTTGTGCTTGTAAACGAGACCTACAGATACAGCATCAGGCGCTACTGGCTGAAAGGCCCTAAAGCCGGGACTTCGGACATTTTTATCGACAATCTTCCCGGATTTCCTGACAACATAACGGCAAACCGGAAAGGAACTTTCTGGCTCGCGCTTTTTACCGTGCGAAACGATCAGATGGACAGGATGCACCCGAGTCCTTTTATGAAAAAAATAGTATCAAGGCTGCCTAAATTTCTCTGGCCCAAGCCCAAGCCTTACGGATTTGTTCTTGCTCTCAATGAACAGGGCGAAATCATAAAAAGCCTTCAGGAACCGACGGGGAAGCATCTGAAAGAGATTACCTGCGCGAGGGAGCATGACGGATTCCTTTATCTCGGAAGCCTTCATAACGACAGGATAGGGAAGTATAAGCTTCCTGAATAGTAAGACAGGCTTGCATAACATTTTTCTTGCACCCTCCCTGCGAGACAGGCGGCACGATGAGTTTCTTCATATCCAGTCTTCCGCTCCTCCGCAAGTCGATCATGAAGAAATCCTGTCACATTTTTAGTGATATTTAAAGGTTGGCATGACCGCAGGATTTCAGGCTGAAATTTTTCTTGACAGTCACTTAATCATATTTGTATAAGTTTATACAAATATGATTAATACGCTGTCGGGTTTTGTGATCAAGTCTTTTAAATATTGGGGTCGGAAAATATTCAGCACCAAATAATCTTGAGAAAAACAACTCGGAAGATTTTGTAAACCATGAGCGGCAATAAAAAAGCCCCTATATATATGCAGCTTGCGGAAACGATAAAGGGACGCATCTTGCGAAACGAATATCGTACCGGCGAGCTGATCTCCTCCGCCAGGGACATCGAGAAGGAGTTCGAAGTAAGCGAAATAACCGTCAGGAAAGCTATGAATGTCCTTGTTCAGGAAGGTTATCTCAGCTCCAAGCAGGGAATCGGAACAAGGGTGACAAGAAGACCCGATGACCTTGCTGAATTGAAATTATCCGGTAATTTTTGGGATTGGGTGGATTCCGCCCTTACCCGGCATTTGAAACCGGAAACGGATATCCTGGAAATTGTAACTGTACCCTGCCCCAAAAAAATCGGAGAGCTGCTGAAAATAAAGGATGGGGAATTAATCTGGCGTATGAAACGAGTTCGAAAAATACACAAACAGCCGGCCTATTTCATAATCAACCACGCCCCTCTCAATCTGATGGCAGGTGTCAGCAAGAAACTCTTCTCAAAACAAACATTTCTTAACGTTTTTCGCGATCATTGCGGTGTGCGGCTATCCGGTGTCGAACAAAGTGTTTGGGCTACAGTTGCCGATATAGACATTTCCAAAAAACTTGAAGTCGATTTCGGAGATCCGGTATTTCTTGTAGAAAATACTTATCTGGATTCTTCTCAAAAACCGGTTGAGGTTTCATCTTTTTATTTTCGGGGCGACAGGTACGTATATAAAACAAAAATATCATTTTAGAAGGATACCGATATGACTACGGCAAACACTAAAAAAATCCATATCCGTGAGGTCGCTCCGCGCGACGGATTCCAGTCCTGGCCGGAATTCGTCCCGACAGGCAAAAAACTCGAGATCATAAAGTTGCTGATCGAAGCCGGGGTAACGGAGATGGAAACAACTTCCTTTGTAAGCCCGAAGGCCATACCCCAAATGCGCGACGCGGCGGAAGTGATGGGAGGGGTTCCTCGGAATGGCTGCATTCACAGTCCGCTCGTTCCCAATTTGAAAGGAGCCCAGCTTGCCTTCAGCAGCGGCGCGGATAAAGTGATAGTTGTGATCTCCACCACCGATGCCCATAATCTGGCCAACGTCCGCAGAACAATCAAAGAATCGCTGACTGATCTGCAATCGATCTTCGAACTTGCCAAAGACCTTGGAAAGCCGGTGATGGGCGCAATGGCGGTGGCATTCGGGTGTCCATACCAGGGAGACGTTCCTGAAGACGATGTTTACCGTCTCGCGGAAGCATATATAAAAGGCGGGGCTTCTTCGATCGATCTGGCGGATACAACAGGCATGGCAACACCGGCCAGAATCCTAAAACTCCTGAAAGGATTTACGAGACGCTTCCCGCAAACACCCTATTCTCTGCATCTTCACAACAACCGGGGTACGGCAATGGCCAATCTCTATGCGGCGCTTGAGGCAGGCGCCAACATCTTCGATGCGGCACTGGGCGGGATCGGCGGCTGCCCGAACGTTCCGCAGGCGGCAGGAAACCTGCCGACCGAAGACGTTGTTTTTATGCTGGAAGATATGGGATTCGATACCGGTATCGACCTGATGAAGCTGATCAAGGCGGCCCAGCATCTTGAATCCATTCTCGGAAAAACGCTGCCGGGACAGGTCATGAAAAGCGGCCCCCGCGATCCAAAACTGGCCGCTGCTGTTTGCGGAATTGATCACCAGATATGAATATAATGGTTAACAAGAAAGGAACTGGAAAAAATGCCATTAACCGGTCTTAAGGTTCTGGATTTGACAAGGGTCGTGTCGGGGCCCTTCTGCACAATGTTGCTTGCCGATTTCGGAGCTGATGTCATCAAAATCGAAGCGCCCGACGGTGACCCGTCAAGGGTAACGGGAATCATGGGAAAAGGTGAGAATCCGTATTTCGTTAACCTGAACCGGAATAAAAGAACAATTACAGTCGATATGAAGCAGGAAGAGGGGAAAGAGATAGTCCGCCGCCTGGCAAAACGATCCGATGTTCTTGTCGAAAATTTCCGCCCCGGGGTCATGGACCGTCTTGGCCTTGGATATAGCCAGCTCAGAATATTGAACCCGGCGCTTATATACGCCGCAATCAGCGGTTTTGGTAAATCAGGTCCATATAAAGACCGTCCCGCGTTTGATTTCATTGCCCAAGCCATGTCAGGTTTTATGAGTCTTAACGGAAACGAGACAATGCCGCCTTTGAGGGTAGGCGTCCCGATCAGCGATACCATAGCCGGACTTTACGCGGCATTCGGGATTTTAGCTGCTTTTCATGAAAGGGGAAAAACCGGACAGGGACAGGAAGTTCAGACCGCTATGGTTGATGGATTGATCAGCATGTTTACATTCGCCTCCTCCGCATATTTCGCAACCGGAAAACTTCCTCCCCGCAACGGCAACGATCACATGGTGGTCTCTCCTTATGGTTTGTTCGATACGCTCGACAGCCCCGTTGCAATCGCTCCCAGTACGGAAAAAAACTGGCAACAGTTGTGCGCTGCGCTGGGACGGGAGGATCTGCCTACAGATCCGCGTTTTGATACACAGGATAAGCGTCGCAAAAACAGGAAGGAAATAAATCAAATCGTTCAATCCGTAATAGGCACCCGTAAAAGGGACGAATGGATTGATCTGCTCAACAAGGCAGGGGTACCATGCGGACAGGTGAATAATCTGGAGCAGGTTTTCTCCGATCCGCAGGTTATGCATCAGGAGATGGTTATCGAATCGTCACAGCCCTGCGGGCCGATCAAAATGCCCGGCTTCCCGGTCAAATTGTCGGACACACCGGCCCGGCTGCGCAAACCCTCGCCACAAGTCGGCGAACATACGGTTGAGATATTACAGGAACTCGGCTATCGTGAAGAAAAAATACAGAACCTGCTCCAAAACAAATCAGTATCTGCCGCAAGAGTTGCAAGTAAGTTTTAACTTCTTTTTCCCTTATTGAATTGGATACTTTGTAACGTGAAAAGAAAAAGGCTTCGTGAACTTCTTAAGTCGCCGGCACCGGCCGCATCACTCACCCGGAAGAGGTAACATCCAAATGAGGTCAGACATGTCGATTAGAGGAAATATCTGGAAATTTGGAAATAATGTGGACACCGACGCCATTATTCCTGCACGGTATCTGAATACATCGGATACGGAAGAGCTTGACCGGCACTGTATGGAGGACGCCGATCCCGATTTCGCCCGGAAGGTCAAATCCGGAGACATAATCCTGACGGGTAAGAACTTCGGATGCGGCTCGTCGCGGGAGCTGCTCAGGGTGGGCGGTCCGGTCCCCTATATGCGCCGCCGGCGCCAGAAGGAGGGTTGATCATGAGCACTACTAAGCCATTCTATCACATTGCCGTCCTTCCCGGGGACGGTACAGGCCCGGAAGTGATCCGCGAAGCCCTCAAAGCACTAGAGGCGGCCGGCGCCCGGGAAAACCTCCGATTTGATCTGCACAACTACGATCTGGGCGGCAAACGGTTTCTAAAGACCGGTGAGATTCTACCCGAAAGTGTCCTAACCGAATTCCAACAGATGGACGCGATTCTCCTGGGAGCCATCGGTCATCCCGATGTCAAGGCCGGCATACTTGAAAAAGGTCTGCTGCTTGAACTGCGGTTCCGGCTCGACCAGTACATCAATCTTCGTCCGGTAAGACTCTATCCCGGAGTGGAAACACCGCTTAAAGACAAGGGCCCTGCCGACATAGATTTTGTAATCATCCGTGAAAACACTGAAGGTCTGTATACCGGCAGCGGCGGATTTCTGAAAAAGGATACACTCCAGGAAGTTGCGATCCAGGAATCGATCAACACCCGGTTCGGCGTAGAGCGCTGTCTGCGTTACGCCTTCGAATATTGCCGGAAGCGCAACGGGAGAAAAAAACTGACCCTGTGCGGCAAAACAAATGTCCTGACCTATGCGTTCGACCTCTGGGAGAGGGTATTCCGCAAGGTGGCAGCCGAATACCCGGATGTAACCGCCGATTACGCACATGTGGACGCGGTCAGCATGTGGATGATCAAGAACCCTGAATGGTTTGATGTGATCGTCACCGACAACATGTTTGGGGACATAATTACGGATATCGGCGCCATTATCCAGGGCGGTCTGGGCATCGCCGCTGGCGGGAATATAAATCCTTCCGGGGTGTCCATGTTTGAGCCCATCGGCGGCTCGGCACCTAAGTACACCGGGCAGAATGTAATCAATCCCCTGGCGGCAGTCATGGCGGCGGCCATGATGATCGAGCACCTGGGGCAACCCGCAGCAGCAGGCCTTATCGAAAGCGCGGTGAAAAAGGTTGTGGCAGGAGATGTTCGGAGCATGGCTTCAGGGAAAATGGGTATTAGCACCACGGAAGTCGGAAACCTGATCGCTGCTTATATCGCAGCGGGCTGATCCACAACAGCTTGGGGCAAGCAGCAAAACGTCGCAATAACAGGATTTCGCAAACCGGATGAATGGATTGATCTGCTCAACAATGCCGGGGTGTTCTGAGTACCGGTTAATAATAAGTGGAACAACACAAAATTATAAAGGAGGAAGTCGAGATGAGATTGTACAGGCGTTTAATTTTTACGTTGTTGGTTCTGGTGGCAGGTTTGTTTCTGTTCAACGGTGTATCGCAAGCCGCATATCCGGACAAGCCGATTGAGTTTATCGCCCCGGCAAACCCAGGTGGGGGATGGGACCTTACTTGCCGTCTGTCGGCTCAAACGCTCAAGGAAGCCGGGCTGGTTTCGCAGCCCATGGTTGTCGTCAACAAGCCCGGCGGGTTCGGGGTGGTAGCCATGACCGATATCACACGCAACCGGGCCAAAGACCAGAATGTCCTGGTTGCCTTCTCTGCCGTGCTCACAACACAGATGGCCATCAAGAAAAACCCTTTTACCTACAAGGATGTTATCCCCGTATCCGTCCTCTTTGTGGACTACGGCGCCATAGCCGTCCGGAAAGACTCCAAGTACGCCTCTTTCAAGGATCTTCTTGAGGATTGGAAAAAGAACCCGGGTGTTCTCACCTTTGCAGGCAGCTCTCCTCCGGGAGGTCTTGACCACATGAGGATCGCCATGATGGCCAAAGCGATGGGGCTCCCTTTGAAAGACTTGCGCTACGTGGCGTTTCAGGGCGGAGCTGATGCGCTGGCCGCTCTTCTGGGGGGTCATGTGACGGCTTTTGTGGGTGAGGCCGGGGAAATTGCAGGGCACGCCGAGTCAGGCACCATCAGGCCCCTGGCTATCCTGTCGGATCGTAAACTGACCGGTATCTTCGAGAAGGTTCCCATGGCCAGGGATTTCGGAGTGAACGTCTCTTCAGCCAACTGGAGAGGGTTCTATGCCGCTCCCGAGATGACTAAAGAAAATCTCAAGTACTGGGAAGATACTTTCGGCAAGATGGTAAAGACCAAACAGTGGAACGAAGTGCTCAAAAAACAGGCCTGGGTTGATCTCTTCCTGACCGGAGACAAGCTTCAGAAATTTCTGGATGAAGAGTTGACCATGTATCAGAACCTGGCCAAGGAATTGGGGCTCGTGCAGTAATGAGAACTGAACGAATCGGGGCCGCCATCGTACTGCTCTTTGGAACCGGTTACCTGTGGGAAGCCATCCGCATGGAGGAAGCCAACATAGGAGATCCCCTGGGTCCAAAGGTCTTTCCTATCATTTTAGGCGCTTTGATGGTGGCCCTTGGTTTATCATTGCTGATCCGGCCGATGGGCGGTTCGCAGTCCCAGCCTTTTACCAAAACGGCAACATACGTTTTTGTTCTGGCTGGGCTGCTTTGCGCCTATGGCTTAGGCATCGAATGGATCGGATACCCGGCTGCGACCTTTCTGTTCCTTCTCGCCGCGGCCAGACTCCTGGGAGAAAAATCGTGGGTAGCTTGCATTGTAATTCCACTCGCCCTTAGCCTGGGAATCTTCGGTCTCTTCACCCGGGCACTGGGCATCCCCTTGCCGCTGGGGTTCATAGAGAAGCTGATGGAGTAACCATACATTATGATCGATATCATTAATCATCTGGGATACGGCCTCCAGATCGCCCTTATTCCCATCAACATCCTCTATGCTTTCATCGGGTGTTTGGTGGGAACTCTCATCGGCGTACTGCCTGGCATAGGACCTGCGGGCGGCATGGCGCTTCTCATCCCGCTGACATACGGAAAAGATCCCGCCAGCGCAATCATCCTGCTGGCGGGCATTTACTACGGCGCCATGTACGGGGGGTCCACGACATCCATCTTGCTCAACGTTCCCGGTGAAGCGGCCTCCGTGGTCACCGCCCTGGACGGCTATCAGATGGCGAGAAAAGGGCGCGCCGGGGCTGCGCTTTCCATTGCGGCTATCGGGTCTTTTATCGCCGGCACTCTCGGAGTGGCGCTGCTCATGCTGCTCGGCCCTCCCCTGGCCAGTGTAGCGCTACGGTTCGGACCTGCGGAGACCTTCGCCCTGATGGTCTTCGGACTTTCAACAGTGACAAGCCTTGCCGGCAAATCCTTGCGCAAAGGATTCGTGTCGACCGTCTTCGGACTGATGCTGGCCACGGTAGGAAGCGATCTGCCCACGGGCATCCTCCGTTTTAATTTTGGTATTGCAAAGCTGATGGAAGGCGTTGACATTATCGTGGTAGCCATCGGTTTGTTTGCCGTATCAGAAATACTAAGCAGCGCCGAGGAAATGAGGGCAGGCGAATTTGTGGTGGAAAAAGTAACCCGGATCTGGCTGTCGCTCAAGGAATTCCTCCAAAGCATAGGAGCTATTCTGAGGGGTTCATTTCTGGGATTCTTCATAGGGGTTTTGCCCGGGGCTGCCCACGTTACGGCGTCCTTCCTTTCGTACACGCTGGAAAAGCGATTGTCCAAGGAACCTGAGAGCTTCGGCCAGGGAAATATCCGGGGAGTTGCGGCGCCAGAATCGGCCAACAATGCTGCGGCATGCGGGGCTCTTATCCCTCTTCTCACCATGGGGCTTCCGGCATCCGCTGTTACCGCAGTGTTATACGGAGCACTCCTTATGACAGGGGTTCGCCCGAGCCCGTTTCTTTTCCAGAAACACCCGGACGTTGTCTGGGGGCTGATTGCCAGCATGTACATTGGCAATGTAATGCTTCTGATTCTGAACCTCCCCCTGGTCGCCCTGTGGGTAAAGATACTGAAAACCCCGCCCCGCTGGCTTTTCCCAATCGTTCTGGCCGTCTCATTCGTCGGCGTATATAGCGTGAATCGTGCCTCGCTTGACCTTCTTATGGCCACTATCCTCGGGGTTCTGGGATACTTCATGCGGCGGTTAGACTATCCATTGGCGCCGGTTATTCTTGGTCTCGTACTCGGGGAGCTTCTGGAGCAGGCGCTTAGACAAACCCTGATGATATCCGGGGGAAGTCTTGAGATCTTCTGGAAAAGCCCTATAGCAATCACGCTCTTCGTTCTAGCTCTGGTCGTTATGGTGCTGCCCAAAGTGCTGTATCGCAGCAAGGTGAAGCTTGAGTTAGAGTCGTAAGGCAACAAGGGACAAAACCATATGATCTCTAAGTACAAGTGGGACGCTCACGACTATGAGAGACATTCTGAAGGCCAGTTCAAGTGGGCTCTGGATCTTATCGCAAAATTGGAACTTGCCGGGAGAGAGTCGGTAATAGATCTGGGTTCCGGTGATGGCAAGGTGACAGCCAGGCTCGCTGACAGCGTGCCCCATGGCCATGTCCTTGGCATCGACAGCGCCCCCTCGATGATCGATCTGGCCAGGCAAAAATACCCGCCCGACAGTTACCCCAACCTGCATTTCTGCCGCATGGATTTTCGAGACCTGGACTACCGGGAGGAATTTGACGTGGCCTTTTCCAATGCCGCCCTGCACTGGGTGAAAGACCAGCGCAGCGTTCTGATCCGGGTGGGCCGTGCGCTTCGGCCGGGAGGGCGGATCTTGTTTCAAATGGGTGGAGCCGGCAACGCCCGCCGGATCCTCGAATCCATAGACGAGCTGACCTGCCGGGATCCCTGGAAACCGTGGTTCACCGATTTTGATTTCCCGTACGGATTTTATCATCCCCGGGATTACGAAGCCTATGCTATAGAGGCAGGGCTGAAGATTCTGCGCAACGAACTCATACCCAAAGATATGGTCCACAACGGGCTGAAAGGCCTGGCCGGATGGATAAGGACTACATGGCTGCCTTATCTTGACCGTCTGCCCGAGGCGAAACGTGATGCTTTTGTTCTGGCCCTGTGTGACGAGTATCTGCGGCGCCACCCCCCGGATGACGCCGGGCAGGTTCACGTGTCCATGATGCGGCTTGAAGTGGAAGCGGTCCGTCCCGACTGATCCCCCAAATATCTGATCCGGAAGATAAGATTTAAAGAATCGTTGCCCGGTTGAGCAGCTTCCCGGCGGCGGCGCACTTTGCTATCAGCAGTAAGTGGGGCGCCCGGTGATGGGATAGAGTGGGTCGCTATATCCCGGCGTGGAGGAATGGCCGCTTTTCACCATGCCGTTTATAAGCGCCTCATCTTCGGCGCCGAAGCGGTGATCGAGCGCGCTTATGTATTCCGTCCATTGTTCCATGGTGCGCGGGCCGGCCAGCACCGAGGTTACGAGACGGTTGTTCAATACCCAGTTAAGCGCGAACTGACCCGAGGTCATGCCGCGTTTCTCGGCATGCGCCTTGATCTTCTGTGCCATAACCAGAGACTCCTCGCGGAATTCGGTTTCCATTATGCGTTTGTCCTTGCGCGCCGCCCGGCTGCCCTCCGCAGGCGCCTGACCGGGCATATATTTGCCTGTGAGGACGCCGCGCGCGAGCGGACTGTATGGCACGACGCCCAGCCCGTAATACCGGCAGGACGGCAGCACTTCCACTTCGGGCATGCGGTTCATCGCGTTGTAGTACGGCTGGCACACGATGGGCAAAGGGACGCCGAGTTTTCCGCACTGCTCGGTGATCTGTGCGATCTGCCAGCCGTGGTAGTTGGACAGACCGAAATAACGCGCCTTGCCGGCGCCTATGATTTCGCCCATCGCAACCAGCGTTTCCTCTATGGGCGTGTCCGGGTCAGGTTTGTGCAGGTAATAGATGTCGACCCAGTCCATGCCCAGGCGCTCCAGGCTCAGGTCGATGGCGCGCATCATCCAGGCGCGCGACAGGCCGGCTTTATTGGGGCTATTTCTCATTGGGCTGCCGAGCTTGGTGGCGACCACCCACTGATTGCGATCTGCGGCGATGAGCTTGCCCAGCATGCGCTCGGACTCGCCCTCCACATACTTGTCGGCAGTGTCGACGAAATTGATGCCTGCGGCCCGCGCCGAGTCAACGATACGGCGAGCTTCGGCAATATCTGTGCGTTCACCGAACATCATGGTGCCAAGACAGATGATCGAGACCTTGAGGCCGCTGTTTCCCAGCTTCCGGTATTCCATCGTTCCCTCCCTTGCTACCAACCAGATAGTTACGTTCAAAAGATTGGTCAAAAAGTAAGTTGAAAAAATCACGGTCTTTCTTTAGGGTGTGTTTTGCGAAACAAAAACCTTGGAGAAGAGACCGCGATGAAATGATGCGTCAGTATAACATGTGAATTTGATCTGGCAACAGGGAAAGTGAATTTAAACGAGATTGTATATCGGTTAAAAGTTCCGGAAGGAAACTATTTCAGAATTACCGCGCAGGATCTCTTGCCGTCGATTTTTAATGTGAGCGGCCTGTCAAGCCTGATATGTTTCAGTACCTGCGTTTCCGTGACAGCCGGCATTTCTCTGAGCCATTTTAAATCCAGATAACTTTTACCTTCACCGCTTACGGTGATGTAGCTTATTCCCAGAGAAGTTATATTGTGGAAGAAATGGGATCCCTGGGAAGGATCGGCTTTCAGCTTTTCGCCGGAAGTCTCGATTATGGCTCCGACTCCGGATATATCATTCCATGATACGGGAATCCCCAGCCATCTGTCGAAGCTTCCCCATCGCCCCGGACCGATGAGAAGATATTTGCGGTTTTGCTTACCAAGTTTTCTGTTGATTCCGCCTATTTCAAGTGCGGCTTTATCCGTTAAAGCAGGATCAAATAAACCGGGATCGACAAAGAGTATATCAGAAAGATTAGTATAAATGCCGTTACCAAGCGCTGATTCTGAACAGCAGAGCATTTCTTCCGTTTTCATCTTATCGATTTCAATTTCAACATCAGCGCCTGAACGGCCGACAGACATCGGCCTTATCTGGAGAACGCAAAATTCAGGATTTTGATCCGGGTCGGTGTGAAGATTGGCGGCAAATTCAATTTCAACCGGGCAACCCATTCCCATTCGGACAATTTCAAGAATATCGGTCAATATTTCAGAAAGAGGAAATGAATTATATTTCAGGACGCCGGCAAATGTTATAATCGGATGTCCTCCGGGAATTAAGGTATCTCTTACCCTGTTCTCTTCAGGGATAAAACTGCTTGACAGCATCATGACAAGCGGATGATCCTTCGCGTTGTCTGCCTCCAGTTTAACGAGATTGACATCATCACAGGTTCCGGGATCGTAGCAGGTAGTGCTCATATTGAGCGTATAGAAATTACGCTGGGCATTTTTGAGAATATCCTCGACGCTTGAAAACTGGGTAAGAAACTGGGGATATTTCGGGGAAAACCGGAGCGCGGCGCCTCCTTCAACGACGGTTTTGCCCAGACCGAGAGCTATATGTGCTATCCCTTCTTCAGGTTTCATGTGAGATACGGGATAAAAATTATAAGACTGGGCCACTCCGGATATGGCCGGATAAAAAAAATCCTTGTATCTTGATCCGGTTACCTGCTGGATAATGACCGCCATTTTTTCCTCTTCCATCCTGTGCATTGTGCTTTTCGCGTAGAACCTTGGAGTTTCCAGATAGGTCGAGGCATATACCAGTTTAACGGCCTGTATAAGCAGCTCAAGTCTTTGTGAAACATCAGGATGATTGTTCGGGATCATGTAGGTCTTGTATATGCCTGCAAATGGCTGGAACTGGGCGTCTTCAAGCAGACTGGAAGAGCGGATTGCGAGAGGATAGTCCGCCTGGGATATAAACAGCCCAAGATCGCGGCGAAGATCATCCGGAAAATCAGCCTTTAAAAAGATATCCGTTATATCCCTGTCGCAAAGATCCGTTGTCGACAAATATTTAAGATTGTTTTTACTTATAAAGGAATCGAATCCCTCCGTTGAGATCACAACCGATTTAGGTACTTTGATGATGACGCCCGGAAATTTTTTTATAAGCTCCCTGTTTTCTTCAAGAAGGGTTGAGAAGAAAGCAAGCCCGCGCGCCTTGCCGCCTAGAGAGCCTTTCCCTATCTTGATAAAATCGGCAACAGGATCAAATTCCCCATGTGCAAAATCGGTGATGACGCCTTTCTGCCGGCCTTTGCGCCTCTTATTTATACAGGCTGCGAGATAATTTTTTAATTCCGAAATATTATCGAAATCTGTAATCTTAACCGGTTTGAGTTTCGAAGCAAGCAGTATTTCGGAGCGCGCCATCAGCCAGGTTGAGAAATGATTTCTCGAGGCGTGATAAAATATCGATTCATCAGGGATTGCAGGAAGAAGTTTTTCCATCTCCCTGAGTGTTCCCGCTCTTACCAGCTCGGTGCCGTCCGCAAGCCGGAAAACGAAGTCGCCAAATCCGAGATAGTTCACAAAGAATGACCGGATTTCGGAATGGAGCGACGGAGAGTTCTTGTTTAAAAAGACGGCCGGTATCAGCGATGCTTTGGGGCGGTTCTCCTCTTCCGAACTCATCATGAGAAGGGGTATATCGGGAGACTCCTGTTTGATCATTGAGAGGAGGGAAAAGCCGGCTTCGCTTTCAGGAATGTTTTCTTTCGGGAAACGGACATCCGAGATTACACCTATCAGGTACGGAAGAAACTTTCTGTAAAGTGCTTCCGCATCCTCATAATTATCGGCTACGAGAATTTTAGGCCTTGCCCTCATCCTTAATATGCGGTGTTCTTCATTGAGGGACTCTTCCATAACAGCCTGGGTCTGCATGACTATCTCTTTGTACAGAGCGGTCAGCAGTGAAGACCGGTATAAAGGCGAGTCTTCAACCATTATTATAACCCTGACCTTTGCCCTCCTGGTGTCATACTCGACGTTCATGCCGTCTTCAACATTCTTTATGACTGCAAGAAGGAGATCCGTATTCCCCTGCCAGACATATATCGCGTCTATCGACGAACGGTCAGAATATCTTTTGTCAGAGAGCATGTTTGCGGAACCGTGGAGCAGGAGGAAAACTGGGATATTTTTATAATTCTTCTTGATCTCTTTCCCGAGAGCATAAGGTTCCATGTCGTTTAACCGGGGCATGGTAATTACAAGATCGAACTTGTCCGAGGATAATCTGGAAAGGGCCTCTTTTGCCGTCGACGCCCATGTCAGCCGCGGGGGGCGGGTTAAGTTTAATCCGCGGTATTCATGAATTATCCTTTCCGCGAGGCGGCCGTCTTCCTCCATGGTAAAAGCATCGTAGGGGCTCGAGACGAGGAGAATTTCGCTCACCCTTTTTGCCATGAGTTCGTAGTAGACCTTGAAAGAAAGGTCGAACTCATCATGGCCGTCGTTAAGATATATATTCTCTATTGATGTTTCTATAATATTTGTCCGTTTTAAAATACAAAGAAACTCAACATTGTTGTACTCGTTGGAAATCTTAATATGCTCACTTAATGAGCTTTTTGGGGATTTTTAAATTACTTCGCTAAATCATCCGCCTCAGGCGGATGATTTTATCACGAAGTTCTTTAAAAATCTATTTCCCAAAAATCTCAAATCCGTTCGCATATGACTTCCAACTG
>CAZOEH010000034.1:0-14473 GCA_964578785.1 uncultured Desulfonema sp.
TTTGGTTCTCAAGTATGCCATTGCCAAAATACTACGATCCATATGCGGGCAAGCCGTAACAATGATTTTATCTTTTGCCAGTTCTCCTATCCGGGCGGGCAGTTCATTCAACGGAATATTGATCGAAAACCCCATCCGCCATGCCTCGAACTCCTCCTTGAAACGGATGTCGATCAGTTGAATTTTACCTTCTTTGATACCTTTGACCAGTTCTGCGCTATCAATCTTCATATCAATGCGGGCCTGGTAATCAAAATCGGACAGATATTTTTCAAAGCTCACTTCCTGAGCATATGCATTTTCACAATAAGCACAAATTATTATAAGTATCGTGATTACAAATTTCTTTACCATTATTTTCTCCTTGTCTTATTTTATTAGTAATCTTGAAATAGTATTGACGGATCGCTCCTCATATTATAAGACCTTTGTGCAATCCCGGAAAATTGTTTTTCATCAATTACTGATATCTTTACTGATATCTTGCGAGGGTTAAAATATTAACTGGATGCTGCTATTAACTAGTATAAGCAATACTCCGGATAAAACAAGAGCCAAAACAGATTTAACGGGGCATGGGTGCGCCCGGAGTATGTCATACGATAAGTTTTTAAAGTTCGCAGAACAAGTTATGCAAACAATTGAGTATTCACCATTACCACCAACAGATAACCCGATCGCTGGAAAATATTTCATTCATCAATCGATCGTAATCTATATCTTCCTGATAAAGCTTAAATTGTCCGTTTTCTCCGTGGTTGGATGTAGTCTGGACGAACTTAAGTGTCATCGGAGTCAGTTCAGATCTTAAAATGTGCAGGGTTTTCATCTATGTCCTCGTCTAGTAGGGGATGATCAGGTCATATTCATCCAGTCTCATCGCGATTTCTTCCAGGGTCTGCGCCTTGAATTCATGTTTTTCCACATTCGCCGGCACATTACTGTACCGGAATCCCTCCATTTCATCGATAAATAACATGTTGTCGTGATATGCTTCGGTCATATCAATCTCATGATTCAGAACAAACATACTTACTGTGTGAAATTCCAATAAAAGGCCCAGGCTGGTTCTAAGCCCTTCGTACTGTCGTTCTTTGTCTTTTATAATCACGGCTACCTTTTTACTCATGCGGTTCTCCTCTATAAAACGATATACCGGTCACATTCCTCGACCATTTCGGCGTTTTTTGCCTGAGTCATGAAGTCTTTATCTCCTAACCCGGGTATTTCAATCCCTTTATAGCCATATGAAATATAACTAACCTCACAGATAGCCACCTCGGCAAATTCCAAAAGCCGGGTAAATTCTTTTAGTTGGCTTTGATGAACTCCTTCCCCTGTAAAAAAGATCTCCGCTTTTTTCCCGGCATTCTTTGCCGCCCGGGCTATCCCGATTACATGACTAAAACTGTTCTTTGTCGTAACACATATCCCTAACGTCTGTGCCATCTATTCGTTCTCCTTTTTCGGGCCTTTCCCTTTTCGCAAATAAAATCTATAAAAACCCTCATCGTCAAGAAACCCAAGCCACTCGTGACCGGATTTTTTTGCCAGTTTGGGCATATCTTTCTTTGTGCCAGGATCTGTTCCAAGGACTTCGAGAATTCGGCCCGGCGCCATGCTTTTCATGGTTTTGGCGGTTTTTAAAGTAGGCATAGGACAGCTTAAACCTCTCACATCAAGGGTTTCATCCGGAGTAATATTTTTTAAATCCATTTTTGATCTCTCCTTTTATGATTATTTCATTGGGCTGCGAAAAAGGGATCATATCCACGAATGTGGTTGAAAAATCCGGGTCCGCCGCAAGCTCCAGAAATTTTATTTTATGGTATAAGGATTCAATTTCCTGTCGTCGGTTTTTGTTAAGCAGGGCACGCACCGCGCCCAGACCTGCAGCATTAGGAATGACTTCCATACGCCCAAAGGTGCTTTCCTCGGGCAAGAGCCCGGCGATTGACGCGCTTTCAGGATTAAATGAAGTCCCGAAAGCCCCGGTGAGTACCACACGCTCAATCTTAGTGAAACCTGACCTGCGTTTGAGCAGTTCGATTCCTGCAGCAAGAGCGGCCTTGGCCAGCTGAAACTGCCGGATGTCATTGGCGGTAATCGAAATTTCTATGTCGGTGGCAGATTTTTCAGCAGGTATGATCATCATGCGGCGAGTCCCGCCGGAACCTGAAACAATCCCGCCCGGAAGATCGGATCTGAGCGATCCACTGGGAAGAACGATTCTGGTCTTAAGCATGGCTGCCACGATATCAATGAGACCGGAGCCACAGATGCCCCGGGCCAGGTTTCCATCGTTTTCCCCAAAGAAACGGCAGGTGACGCAAAGGTTTGACGGGTCAATGCCGGCTGAATGGATGGCCCCGGTGGATGCCCGCATCCCGCAGGATATATGCGCTCCCTCGAGGGCAGGGCCTGTGGCGCAGCTGGTGGCCCAGAGCCCACTGCGGTTGCCGAGGACCAGTTCCCCGTTGGTTCCGATATCCATGATAAGTGTAATTTCATCCCGTGCATAGGTGCAGTCCGACAGAACATCAGCGAGGATGTCTCCGCCTATAAAGCCCGAAACAACCGGGAACAGGTATACATTCGTTCCCGGATTTAGGTCGAGGCCTATATCCGCCGCGCGAAAATTTATCGCAGACCGGTAAAACGGAGTGAAGGGCGATGCTCCCAGGTTGTGGGGATGAAAGCCGGCAAATATCTGCTGCATGGTCGGATTCCCCACAACAGTCATCTCATCTACATCGTTTCTTTCAATTCCCGCTTTTTCAAGGCATATGCCGAGCAACGCATTTATACTCTGAATGATAAGTGCGTTGAGCTGAGCCAATCCATCAGGTTCACGGGACGCAAATGCGATCCGGCTCATCACGTCATCGCCGAAGCGCTGCTGGGGATTTAACATCCCGGCGGTTGCCAGAATCTCTCCGGTATGAAAATCACAAAGATAGACTGCTATGCTCGTAGTACCGATATCGGCCGCCAGACCTGTCGATCTGGAATGTGCGCCGTCCAGTACCGCTGTGATGCCGCGGACATCGTGACCGACTATAGTGCTTTGTCCTTTCCGGGCAGCGGGCAGGCTCAGCCTGCGCAGCGTCTCAGTTTCCTCGAAGGAGATCGGACTGCCACAGGCCGATCCGGATTCATGGCGGATCCATCCATAGAAATCTCCGGGCTGATCGCCGGAAAAGGATTCCTGCCACCGGTTGCCATCGACGATGGTCCGATTCACAGCAGGGGAGACGGTAAAATTTCCTGATGCGTCCGATTTGGGCAGGACCGGATCTCCCTCCCTGTCCCAGGCGGGAAGGGTAACAGTTATATCTCCTTGAATCCTTGCATGGCAGGCCAGGCGTGTTCCCTTAAGAACACCTCTCTTTTCAAACAGGCGGATCTCCGAATCCATGGGAGGAGAGAGATTGGCAGCTGGATCGACAGAAACCAGACACTTTCCGCATTTTCCCTTGCTGCCACAGTCCGAACGCATTGCAATGCCGGACGCTGCCAACACTTCCATTATCGTCCGGTCGCCATCCGCCTGCAGAACAATGCCCATAGGGAGGAGTGTCATACGATACCGTCTTATGTCGGAGTTCTGCTTCATGAGCAGGATCCTGCTGATTTTTTTTCCGGATGACCGGCCCCGGACGGTCCCGGCGGTCTTAAAGAGATCGGGTTCGGATCAAGGTCTGTTCCATCGGTTGAAACCTTTCCGCCAGGGTATAGATACATGGATTGAAGAATCGATGCGCCCGGTTTGATGAAAATAAAGTCTTTATCCTGAAGCGGTTCAATAATCATTTTCCTCAACAGTATAAGACTCCCGGGAATCTCCTCATATTCCTTGCCGAAAAACTTTGCATTTTCCTGCAACTTTATCCGCATTCGATCCAGGTCTCCCACTCCTGTGTTGATCAGGACAAAATGGGAATAATGCTTTAATTCTTCTTTCATGCCCCATTCGGCCATCTCCCTGCCCATCCGGGGAACATAACGATCTTCCATGTTACTGAGGGGATCTTTGCGGCCCTCAATCCAGCCCGCTGTGAGGTAAAAGGTTCCCGGTCGTTTTTTGATCGCTGTCCTGTACGCCTCAAAGGACCCCATAAAGAGCGCTATGCAATCGTGGCTCCTGGGAACATACAGTCCCTCTTTCCGGGCCAGGACGCCGACAATGCCGTTAGCGCAGAGTCCGTAACCTAAAACTATTTCATCGAAACGGCCGGTTACCATGTCTATCTGCTCCTGAATGAGCGGCGCCATCTTTTTCGGCGTCATATGCAGACCCTGGTCGAGGTACCGTATTTCAACACCGTTATCAGGTTTAAGGATTTTTTCCAGCTCAGGCTGCATGATGCGGCAGGCCACGATGACACGGTTTCTCTTTCTCTCCACGTTATTCTCCTGTACCCGATTTATATCAGCCCCGGGTGCCATCCTATTTTACCGTGACGCAGGAACACTCAGCAAGATTGCAGACCTTCCGGGAGACACTGCCGAGGAGCAGCCCTTTTATAACGCCATGCCCGCCCTTGCCCATAATGATCATGTCAATTTTTCGGCTCCTGGCAAATTTCAGAATTTCCTGGGCCGGATCCCCGCGCAGGACCATCCATTTTCCATCCTTGACCCCCTGGGCTTTTATTTTCTTCAAGACCGGTTCCAGAACGGCTTCACCAATGACCTTGGTGCTCAGCTTGCCGAGTCCTCCGTCGAGCCTTTCTTCCCGGAGGTAATCAACGACCCTTTTAGGTATTTCCCCCTTTGGAACCACATAGACGATATATAGTTCCGCACCGTATTTCTTGGCCATATCTACTGCCATCTGGACGGCATTGTCCGAATTTTTGGAACCATCGGTGGGAACCAGAATATTTTTAATCATTATATTCTCCTTTTTGGAAGGTGAGTGGGAGCGGCATCTCTGGGTCGAACCCGGTTCAGATGATATGGTCATGCGAGCTCTCTTTCACCCGCTTCAAAAGCCTTGAGGGTCTCTTCACGGACAGCCTCGATGGCCCTTTCTTTCAGTTCGGCAAATCGGTCCGTACCCAATACCTTGTAGTTTCTTGGTCGGGGGATATCAACCTTGATTTCAGCTTTTATGGTACCGGGCCGAGTGGTCATGATAAGGACGCGGTCTGCAAGAAATACCGCTTCTTCCAGATCGTGAGTAATGAAAAATATGGTTTTCTTCGTGATTTCGAAAACTTCGAGCAGATATTCGTGCATCAGGTTTTTGCTGAGGCTGTCGAGGGCCCGAAACGGTTCATCGAGAAGGAGCACTTTCGGATTATTGATCAGCGCCCTGATAATTTCGACCTGGCGCTTCATGCCTGAAGAGAGGTTGTCTGGGAACATATCCTCTGTTTTGCGGCTCAGGCTCAATTTATCCATCAGCTTTCTGGCTTCGGCAACGGCTTCGTCCTTGTCTTTTCCCAACACCACAGGCCCGTATATTATATTGTTAAGAACAGTTTTCCAGGGGAAGAGGGCGCCGCCCTGGAAAACGACGATACGATCGGCACCGGGAGCCTGGGTGAGGTCAGGGGAGGCAATGATTTTCTCATCAAGCAGGATCGAACCTTTAGTCACGTTCGAAAAACCGGCGATGGCATTCAAAAGGGTGGTTTTCCCGCAGCCAGAGGGACCGACCATCATGACGAACTCTCCCGGTTCGATTTCCATGTTGCATTCCTCTAGTGCGCGGACGTTCACCCCTTCCGGGTCATATACCTTTTCGACATCCCTGACGGAGATACGTCCTTCTCCGTTTTGCCTGGAGCCGTTGCTGCCCATGTTGTATACCCTTTCCGTTTTTAAAAAATGTTTTTGCCTGACCCGGCAACTTACCGGATCACTTTCGAATACTGGCTTCGATATCGATATCGGCTTTCCCGCTCGCCCTGGATGCTTTTACAGCTTCCTCATGAAGGATCTCGAGAGTAATCGCTTTCAGTTCTAGATATCGTTTGGACCTTAGAACCTCAGCCTTCCGAGGACGGGGCAGATCGATATCCAGAACACGTTTCGCGCGGCTCGGCTTGTTGGTCATGATAATAAGCTTGTCGGCAAGAAAAATGGCCTCCTCGATCTCGGAAGTGACGAACAGGTGCGTGCCGTGTGATTCCTCGACCAGGCGCAGATAATACTCCTGCATGAGTTCCCGTGTCATGGCATCGAGTCCCCGGAAAGGTTCGTCCATGAGCATGATGGTAGGGCGGTTGATCAGAGCCCTGGCCAGTTCCGCCCTGCGCTGCATGCCGCCGCTGAGCTGAATGGGATACTTTTCCATAAAATCCCCAAGGCCGACCTTTTCAAGAAGTTTGATCGCCTGCTCGTGGGCTTCCTGCCGGGCCATAACTTTTGTCGCCAGCGGGCCGAACATGACATTTTCATAGCAGGTCAACCAGGGGAACAGGGCGGTCTCCTGAAAGACCACCAGCCGCTCCCAGTCCGGCCCCGTCACCGGTATGCCATCTATTAACACCTTGCCGCGATCCGGTGTTTCATATCCGGCGACCAGGTTGATGATTGTTGTTTTGCCGCATCCGGAAGGTCCGATAAGGACGGTCAGCTTACCCGATTCCACGATAAATGAGCAGTGATGCAATATAATCTCTTCTGTTTTCCGAGTTTTAACCGCCCGGGTTACGTCCTCGAATACGACTTCACCCCTGCGCTTGGAGTCTGCCATGATTTTCCTCCGATTTTACCAAAGTAGCTTTCTAGAAGATATTCCGCCACTTCATGAAATGGTTTCCTATGGCGTCAATGCCCAGGCTGCACAGGGCACCGCAAAGGCCGATAATTCCCATTCCCAGGATGACCATAGGATACTGCATAAGAGTATGGTGATGCCATATCCAGTAACCGAGACCGCCTTTGCTGGCAATCATTTCCGCTGCGACTACCATGAGCCATGTGATGCCGATGGCAACCTTCATTCCGGTAAAAATCTGGGGCATGGCCGCAGGAAGGATAATTTTCCACAACATACCCATTCTGTTGATTCCAAAAGACATTGCCGCTCTGGGTAACCTGATGTCGACCTCTGAAATTCCTCCCATAGTGTTGTAGACTATGGGGAAAAAAGCCCCATAAAAAGTGAGAAACACGATCTGGGATTCGATTTCAATAAAAAAGAGCACCGTCATTGGAATCCATGCAATCGGTGGTATGGGACGTACCATTTCTACCGCAGGGAAAAACAGATAGTTGGCAATACGCGAGTACCCGATAGCAACTCCAAGGGGGAATCCTATCAAAAGCCCTATAAGAAAACCTCCCAGGACACGAAGAAAGCTTCGAAGGATCTCGGTAAAAATAACTCCCGGTTCGATTTGAAACAGAGCGTGAAAAACGGCTAAGGGCTTGGGGATCTGTTGAAAATGTCCGGTAAACTGGACGAGAATGGACCATGCCATCAGGAAAAGAACAACAGACATGATCCTTCTCACAGTGGTCCAGTTGGCCACTTTTCTTCTCACCTGTTTCCAGAAATGAAACGATGTATTCAATTCGCTTGTAGACACGTCCGATTCTCCTTTACTTGGTAATCGACTCGTCCAAAGATTCGGTGATAGCTTTACGCCACGGAATCAGGAGCAGGGTGATATAGCGGATAAACACCGAAGAACATAATCCTAAAAGGCCGATGACTATCATTCCGTCTACGATCAGTGGATAGCGGATCAGTGTGTAAGCCTCCCATATGCGGTAGCCGAGCCCCCATTTTCCGGAGATCATTTCGCCGGCGACCACAGCCATCCAGGCGATTCCCATCCCAAGGGCCGCTCCCGTAGAAATTGAAGGGAGGGCGCCCGGAACAACGATGTGCCAGAAAATGTGTTTGGGCTTGGAACCGAGGCAAAGGGCGGCCCGGAAAAAGTCCCGGTCGATCATCCGGACACCTGTAATCGTGTTGAGCAGAATCGGGAAAAATGCGCCGACAAAGCAGATAAAGGCAACACTGGCTTCTTCCCATGGGAAAAAGAGGATCGCAAGCGGAATATAAGCGATCCCCGGAATGGGGCGTAGGATCTCGAGGGTTGGGAATGTCAGGTCGCTGAAGACTTTGTTCCACCCGATCATGAGGCCGGTCGGTATCGCAATGAGGCATGCGAAGGTAAACCCGCCCAAGACACGCAGCGTTGAAAGGGATGCATCGATCCAGAAATCCTTGCTTCCCATCCAGTCAATTCCCCATTCGAGGACTTCTGCCGGACCGGGAATCAATACGAAGCGATAAATTCCGAAATGCACCAGCAGGCCCCAGATTACGAAAAGCGATAAAATGGACACAGTATTCAGGACAGTCTTAATGTTAAAAATCTTCGAAAAAAAAGACGCCCTTTCAAAGACAAAGTCGGATTCGTTAATTTCTTTGGAAATGGTATTCGTCTGATTATTCATTGTATAACATCCGGTTCGGGTTTATTGGTACCGGCCTGAAGATGAGACCGGTACCACATATTTAGTGTATTGATACAGGATACAGGCTGCTATTTAGAAAAGCTGGTATCCGCCCAATCCGAGGCTTTGAAACTGTCCTTCAGATATCCACGGCTGTGGAGAAAGTCAATATCAGCCTGCATTACATCCAACTGCTCCTGTGTTATGCTATCAGTATATCCATATCTTGCGAGAGAGGCTTTAAGCACTTCAATAGGAATTTTCCCTTCAGTTTCCTTAAAAACAATTTGAGCCGCTTCATCCGTATGCTCCTTCATGAACTTGTGAAGATCCTGGTCCGCCTTGACAAAAGCTTTGACGATATTCGGATATTTTTTCGCGAAACTTTCGCTTACCACAATCGGCCAAATCGCGTTAATTGCGGGTTCATATTGCTTGAAGTTTCCAGGGGGCACCAGAGTGCCTATACCCTTGTTCAGCGCCATATCAATATATGGCGGCCAGTAGAAGAATCCATCAAGTTTTCCTGCCTCAAGATTACCTATAGCAACTTCGGGAGCCTGATTTACGACATTAAACTTTATTCCTTCTTTTTCCTGTGCAACTTCAATGAGCCTGTGATGGGAAGATCCGATACCGGTAGCGACGGTCTTTCCATTAAGTTCTTTTATATTTTTAACAGTCGATCCTTTAGGCACAATTAAGGCGCCATTATCTCCTTTGGTATATACGGCGTTTCCGACCCATTTCGTGTTTTTCATCTTACCCTGGAGCATGATGGATGGCATATTTCCGAGATAAGCAAATTCCAGTTTTCCGGCGACCCAGTTGTTGATCAGGTGGACGCTGTACAGGCCGAAAAACCATTCAATTTCCACATTCGGCATGTATTTTTTATAGAATTGCTTTTCCTTCATTACCGAGGTTTCCAGCATACCGTAAGGGCAGTAGCCGATAGTTATCTTTGCTTTTTCATTGGTGATAACATCCGCAGAAAATGCCGGCGTGGAAGCAAAGGCAATAACAAACGCCAAACAATAAATGATCAATTTTGTTGACTTCATGTCTCTTCCTTTCCTTTTTTGAGGGTTTATACAATTATCCGATCTTTGTCCTTCTATCTTTTTAGCCATTTTTCGTACGTACCAAAGCTGCCTTCCGGGATATGATCATCTTTCACGATAGAAAGTTTGAATGATGTATTTCATGCAATCCACGCACTTTTCCATCCATTCCCCCTGCTCTATCTTTTCCTGAATAGCTTCATCGTAGAGTTCATAGCTTAACGGATCGAAACCCAGAACATCGACACAATCACTGCACTTAAATTCCTGTTGAAAATCACCGGCAAGCTTTAAGGCTCTTTGCCGGTATTCTTCCCGCATCTTTTCGGTCACGAAACCATTTGTTAAACAGGTATCATCCTTGAATGGGTCATAATCATTAAGTTTCGCGGGTTTTCCGTCCGACGTCTCTCTTAACAGGGCGTTCATCAAATCATTGACACGCTCAATCGGTTCCAGGATTTTAGAATTATTCATTCCAAGCTCCCGATAGCGGCGAGTTATGATGTCTAAGTAAATAGATATAATTCCTGCGGCAAATACCTTGCATATAAAATGCTCTGAATCAGGTTTGTCGGTATATAGATCAGTAAAATCCCAATGCTCTTTAGGCAAAAATTCAAGATCCTGCAGAACGAGAAAGACCGCCTTGTCACAGTTGTTTCCGGAATGGTAAAGCTTGGCAACCCTGCTGCAAGCCTCCTCCTTATCCAGTGGCATTTGCCTTTTTTCGTTGCATATAGTGTCGTTCATGCCAATTCCTTTGCGACATCGGTATTGAATCGTTGAAGCATTTGATTCGCAATTAATATTGTTATGCCTACTTAAACTCAGATAATATTTCGATGCAGGCGTCGGTAGCTAAAAAAGCGCCTTCGGACTTAATAACATCGTTTATCTTGACAGCCGGAAAGGCCTTAACGCCGGCAGCTTCATGCAGTTTAGGATCGTCAATTCCCGCAAAGGCGATTTCAATGCCCATTTTTTGCAGTGCTTTGCGCAAATTCTTTTCGGTGATCTGCGATCTCGGACATCCGGCTGTAAAAAACTCGATTTTCTCTATCATAGGTCATTCCTCATATCTTTGAGATGCATTAAAATGTAGATCTGAAAGTTTATTTCTCGCTCAGTTCTTTTAATTTTTTCATTCTTTTTCTATAAAACGTTATCCATCTCGAAGCATATTCATCGCGGCCCATGCTTAAATCGGCCGCAAGTATCGCCTTTAACACATCCTCCTGCAATGGATTGGTAATAGGGCAGGTCAGACCGCATCTGATCGCCATGGCTAAAAACGCGCCGTTTAAGGATTCCCGGTCCGGTATCCCGAAGGATACATTGCTGCACCCCATGGTAACATTGACACCATAAGTTTCGACTATGGCAGCTACGGCATCAAGAGCCATCTTCCCTGCCTGATCGTCTGAACCCATCGACATCGCCAGAGTATCAATTATTATATCTTCAACCGGTATCCCGATCCGGGCTGCACGGTCGATTATCTTGCCGGCAATTTCTATACGTTTTTCAATTGTCTTTGGAATCCCGTCATCATCTATGGTCAGCCCTATAACCGCCGCACCATATTGCTTGATTAACGGCAAGACCGTCTCAAGTTTATCCTTTTCGCCGGTTACCGAATTGACCAGCGCTTTTCCTTTGTAAAACTTTAAAGCGGCTTCCAGCGCCTTCGGGTTTGCCGTATCGATGCAAAGGGGTACATCCGTTATCGTGCTGACGATTTCGACCAGTTTTAAAAGGAGAGCCGGTTCATCAGCTCCGGGAACTCCGGCATTTACATCCAGAATGGCGGCGCCGGCTTCTACCTGAGCGAGCGCATCTTTTTTTACGGTATCAAATATTCCTTCTTTAAGCTCTTTTTGAAGTTTTTTCCGACCCGTTGGGTTTATTCTCTCTCCGATAATCGCTGTGGGCAGTTCCCGGCTGATCCTGACCTCTTTATCTTTCGAGGAAACGGTCGTTGTAATAATATTTGTCATTTTTTATCGCCTTTTTTCTTTCCGTTCGATTTTCTGAAATTCAGGATTGCATCAGTCTCTTTGCCAGCGAGACAGCAGCAGCAGCATCTTCTGCAGTTCCATCAGATCCAATTTCTTCCGCAAACTCTTTGGTAACCGGAGCGCCTCCAACCATCACTTTAACTCTTTCCCGCAGGCCGGCCGTCTTTAATGCTTCAATAACAATCGACATCTCATCAAGCGTTGGTGTAATAAGGGCGGACAGACCTAAAATCACTTTGCCTTCTCTTGCCTTGACGGCTTCTAAAAAAGTCTCTGTTTTCACAGAAACCCCCAGATCATTGACTTCAAATCCGGCGCCTTTAAGAAGCATGGCTACCAGATTTTTCCCGATATCATGGATATCTCCATCAACAGACCCTATCAATACATATCCCTCGCTTTTCCTGTCAGCCCCCTGAGCAAGCAGCGGTTCCAGTAATTCAAGCGCTCCTCTCATCGCCTTGGCAGATCTGAGTACTTCCGGAATGAAGTATTCTCCTTCCTGCATGAGCTGACCGACATGTAACATGCCTGGGATCATATAGTCGGTCAATAAGCTTTGAGGCGCTGTATTTTTTGTCAATTCCACATTGACTATTTCCAACACCTTCTTGGCATTACCATCAATTACCGCTTGCGTTAATTCCGGAAAATCAGTCATTAGACATACCTCCTGATATTTATTTTTTATTTAACGGATACTTTCCGTATTTGTGCGTTGCATCCACCCATGCTTTGAAATGTTCGTTGGACGTTGCAGGCAATACCTGACAACTGGGCGCCATCATCAATCCAAGACCGTCACCGATTTTTGCCATATCATTCTTGACGGCTTCATCTATTTTCTCTACAGGTCCTTTCGCGATGGCCGCTCCGTCGGTAATAATACACGCCGGGGTCCCAAGTTTATCGACGACTTCTCTTTTTATCCAGTCCGCAGGGCAATTTTCGTCAAAATGAAATCCCTCAACACCTGCTTCTTTAACAAGCTTGGTTAAATAGTCGTATGCTTTGGGTGTTTGCATATTCCCGTGAATATGGAGCCATGTTGCCTGTCCATGGCGTTTCCGGACTTCATCGACCAACTTTTTTATACAGGGAAGATTAAATTCTTCGCACATCTTGGGGCTCATCATCAGCGTCCCCATGGTTTCAGCCGTAAAACAGATGCTGTTGGCCCCTGCATCATATTGCGCGCTGATCCAGTCGATGGCCCAATCAGTTGCTACTTCTACCATATCTTTAACCCATGCCGGATCTTCAAAAAGATCTTCCAGGAAAGCCTCATTCGGGCGGAACAGGAACATCGCCGCTGTTGTTCCCACATAGTACATGGGAACCAACGGCATTTCATCACCGACTGACGCCGAGACGTTTTTCATGACCTCCAGACAGCCTGCCATCCGTGGGTCCTTTTTCTTTACATCATATGTAGCCATCATCTTTTTAACACGGGGCCAATCCGCTTTTGTTTTAACGGGTTGATCATCGGAGGTTCCTGCCGCAACACCGAATTTATCCGGGATCCAGATTTTGCCGCCCAGGGGAGGGACACCAAAACCGTAATCCACATAACTTGGAATCGCCATATCATAATCGATTTCCTTGATGCTTTTTAACACGGCCGCGGTAACTTTGTCTGAATCGTACCAGTCCTGTCCAGTTACCTCCGGCAGTCTGTATCCATAACTAAAAAGCATCTGCGATTGTACCCTCGGCCAAACAGGCATAAAATCAGGCGAACGTTTTTCTCTTACAGCTTGAAACCGCTCCTTTTTGTTCATCGTAAGACTCCTTTCGATCGAATCAACTAAATTTTGTGTTTTTACAAAACCTAAGATTGTTTTTGATGCCATCGAGAATATAAGGGCATTTATAAATACAAATAGAAGCCCGATAACCTTTTATTGCCAACCATGAAATCTCCGATATATATTGTATTTCTTATATATTCGGCGATTTGACCGGTTAAATTTCCGATAAATTATACTTTAATAATGTATACATTTATCGGATTTACGTTATAGGATTAATTTGTATTGTCAAGAATTTTTTATTAAACTTCAATTTTTGCAGGCCATCTCCCGCCTCAGCTTTTAAAACTATATAACACATCAATTTTGCTATATAACATTGGCACGACAGTCGAATTCAATTTTATTTGATTCAAAAGTAATGATATTTATACTATTCTAATTTGTTACCGTATAGAGCTCAAAGATGAAGATTGGAACTGAAGGAACTAGTTTCTCATGCGCTGCCTGAAAGCTCTCTAATTTTATTTTACCATCGTAAATATTTTATAGAGCGTCATGATTACAATAAGGACGCCGAAAATCTGCTTAATTTTAGCACTAGGAACAAAACGGCTCGTGAGCCTTGCTCCAACATAAGAACCGATGGCTCCAACTATAAGAAGCGGAACGGTCAGACTCATATCAAACTGAGCTGTTGAAAGATGAGGAATCAATGCCGAGAAAGAAGGGGGACAAACCGCCAGAGCGTTGATTCCGGCAGCTTTCTTTGGATCAAAGCCCACAATAATCAGGGTCGGCATGAGAAGGAAACCGGGCCCAACTCCAAGGAAACCTGAAAGCACCGAAATGGGGATTGCCAGGATCAGCGCAAGATTGAAGTTTTCATTCCCCGGCCTCGCCTTCACAGGCCTGAAAAGCCTGTATGCCAGATAAGAAACAGAAGCAAAGTAAACGAACCAGATGTAGATCTGAGGAACAAATCTGACGAGATATGATCCCAAAGGCGCTGCAATGGTTGTTACGACAGCAAGTGTGATCGCCTTCTTCCAATCGATATGGCCACCCTTTGCAAACCCGAAGGTGGCAAAGAGCGCAGTCAAACCATTTAACAGAAGGCTTAACGGTTGAACCTGGTGGACAAGATCTGGAAGGAACAATCCCAGCAAAGGAACCGCCGAAAAGGCCACCCCCAGTCCTAACATTC
>CAZOEH010000035.1:0-1321 GCA_964578785.1 uncultured Desulfonema sp.
TCATGAATTTACACCGGCTCGACCCTCCGTGATCCCTTGCGCTGTGTATGACGGCAGTAAAACCCCATTCCCCGAAAATTCTGGCTCTCCCGACCATGCGGCCCCGGTTTCTTCCCCACCCATGTGCAAACAGAACAATGCCTTTTGATTTGCCTTCCGGCGAAATTCTCCACACTTCAAGAAATCCTCCGTCTTGTGCAGGAATTATTTCATCTCTGATACTGCCCCAATCAGGAGTGTCGCTGACCGGATTTCTCGGATACTGATGAACAACGTAGACAGATATAAACACTAAGATAATATATAAAGCTGATATTAAACCCAAAACGCCATAGATTATTTCCATCATAAGCTCCGGACTGAAAATGTTTTGCTTAAAGAAGTTCTCTTCTCAAAAGATCGAGCGCCGTCACTGCAAATACTTTTTTATTCATCAGACGGTCTCCGAACTGAAAAATAAAACGGAAGCCTTTGACTTCAACCGGTGTTGCTATACCGATGCAT
Source organism: uncultured Desulfonema sp. (assembly GCA_964578785.1). Taxonomy (GTDB): domain Bacteria; phylum Desulfobacterota; class Desulfobacteria; order Desulfobacterales; family RPRI01; genus RPRI01. The sequence goes on from CAZOEH010000035.1 coordinate 505, forward strand.
ATTGTTCCTACCGGCTTTTCATCCGTTCCGCCCGATGGCCCTGCAATTCCGCTCGTTGAAAGCCCGTATGTCGCACCTGTAATTCTTCTTGCGCATACCGCCATCTCCTTTGCCGTCTCTTCATGCACGGCTCCGTATCTCTCAATTACCGACTGCTGAACCCCAAGCAACTTAATTTTTGAGTCATTTGAATATGTGACACCGGAAAAAAGGAAATAATCCGAACTCCCCGGAATATTTGTAAGCATGTTCGATACAAGCCCACCCGTACAGCTCTCGGCAACAGAAAGTGTCGCTTTTTTGCTTTTAAGAAGGCGGCTGACTACAAGTTCCATCGGCTCTCCAATTGTTGAAAGAACCCTGTTACCAAGTTTTTCCAGAACTCTCCCTGTTGCACTTTCAAGAAGATCCGAGACTTTTTTTTCATCTTTCCCTCTTCCATACAGCTTCACATGAATTTCGGGGAAAGTAGCCCGCAGGCCCAGCCTGATGTCCGGATAATCGTCAATTACGCTCAAAAGATTCTCATTTACCGCCGCCTCTGTCATACCGAAAGTCGATATATTCCTGACAAGACTGTATTCTCTATGACCTCCCCAAAGCGCGGTTATTTCCGGTATTACTTTCTCCAAAAGCATCTTTTTCATTTCTGAAGGAACCCCCGGAAGAAAGAAAAAGAGACAGTTTTCTATTCTGACAGCAAAGCCCGGAGCTGTTCCAACAGAGTTCTCAAGACATTTTGAGCCTTTTGGAAGCAAGGCCTGTTTTTTGTTTAAAGGATTCATAAGCCGCCGTCTCTTTTTGAAAAAATTCTCAA
>CAZOEH010000035.1:1337-14271 GCA_964578785.1 uncultured Desulfonema sp.
TTCCGTACCTGCAGCCATTGCAGCGGCATCTGCCGTGATGTCATCGGTGGTAGGTCCAAGTCCGCCCGTCACAACTGATACATCTGCACGGGCGCCGATCTCTTTTATAATAGAAGAGATGGCAGCGAAGTCATCACCCACTGTGCTGTGTCTTGTAACTTCAAGCCCCGCATCTTCCAGAACTTCGGCAATATAGGCCGAGTTGCTGTCCACCAGGGCGCCTGAACGTACCTCATCGCCCGTTGAAAGAATCTCCGCTATCATTATCGGCTTCTCCTTTAATATAAGATAGTTGCGCAAAAACCTTTAATTTAATTATACTTTATGAAATATTCGTTTTCCCGTCAACCATTTCTGCACGGTTCCTGAGTGCGGCAGTCCTGAGTGCGGCAGTCCTGAGTGCGGCAGTTGACGGGTTTTGAAAAGTATGCAAAATTATAATGAATAATAATGAACTTACCGAAACTGCAACGGGAAACCAGGCAATGAAAGGAGAAAATAAATATGAAGGGGATTCGAAGGCTTGCTCTACTTACACTGATGCTCTTTATTGCTTTGGCCGGGATTTCGTCCGGCTCGGAGATCGGGCCGCTGCCGGCGAGTGATAATGCGCACATCGACGCCCCCAGGGCCATTCCGTTCGACCTCCCGGCGCTCAAGAAAAACTGGCGGGAGCGGATTGCGGCCATCAAGGCCGGAGGGATGCTGCCCGTGATCGATATCGAATCGAGCTTCAATTCAAACAAACTGAATCTCCGGAGGTTTGCCCGGGCCATGGATGAGGCTGGAATCGCCCTGATCGCCTATTCCCACGACGCGAACAATACCAGGTGGTCCGACATGGCCGCGCGGGTCATCGGTTCCGATCCGTGGCGGTTCATTCCTGCCACCAATGGCGGCGTCCATCCGGCATGGACGGAAAATCCGAAGGAGTTTCTGGCGGAGACCATGAAACACGCCGTATCCGACGGCTATCCGATTCTTGGCGAGTTCGAGTTCCGCCACTACCCCTCGCCGCGCCAGTTCAAGCGGGGAGAGCTGTTCAGGGATGTCGCCATTCCGATCAATGGTCCGCTGGGACATGAACTTTTCGCCTTTGCGGAAAAGACGGGGCTCCCTTTCGAGATTCATTACGAGATTGAGGACGCTCTCCTGCCGCCCATAGAAGAGATGCTCGGACGTTATCCACGGGCAAAGGTGATCTGGTGCCACCTTGCCCAGATCCGCTACAGCAGCCGCAGCTCTGTTTACGGGCCCGCCTATGTGCGCGGCCTGCTCGAAAAATATCCCAACCTGTATATCGACATTGCATTCGGTGACTCCTCATCCAGATACCCGGGAAGCAGCGAATACCATGCCCGCGTCTGGAGCGGCGACTCTGTAAAGAAAGAGTGGGTGGATCTGATAGTGGATCACCCGTGGCGGTTCCTCGCGGCCTTCGACCTGGGAGGCGACCGGCAGGATCAGCTTCCCGAATACAATACGAAACTGCGCAAATTTCTGAACCAGATCCCGGAGCCCGGGCGGGAGATCGTCGCCTACAAGGCAGCCTGGAAGCTCCTGTTCGGAGATGAGCTTCCGTAGCTCCCTTCAATCTGCCGCCAATCTTGACTGCTACGGTAGTCAAAACCGGAGGCAGCACCTGAGGATCCCAAAAGCTGTTGACATTATGATGTTTAAGAGTAGACTCTTAAAGAGCTTACAAATGAATCGGTCTGATTCTTATAAATTTTCATCAACTTTAGCGATGATAAGGGCGGGTAATTCACTATAAGCCCATTCCAAACAGAGACAGGAATTACCCTCCATCATTTTAACTTCTTTTATGCTCATAGAAATATTATTGCGCAGCCGGCAAACGCCACGGCCGGCGTGCCCTGGATAATCATCAGTTTAAGCGGTTTACGCTTCTGATCCGGCCAGGCACCCGATTCCCGGCGGAGCAGGTACTATTCGAAGGAGTATACGCTGAAGATGGAAGAGTTCCGGACGAACCCGCACCCCCTTTCCATACCAGACGACCGTACAGAGAAAAGTATTCGGACCGTGAAAATTCATGCTTTCCTGACCCGCCGGATCGGACTCTGCCTGCTGCCGCTTGTACTTCTGGCGGTCTATCTCGCCATTTACAACGTTTACACCCTGCAAGCCCGGTTAGACCAGGATGCAGATGATCGTGTGCGCAACGTAGCGACCGCGGTCGACCGCCACATCGCGGCGCAAATTTCCGCCCTGCAGATGCTGGCGGCCTCGCCGCTGATTGACGACCCGCACCGGCGGGAAGAGCTATATCGTGAAGCGCAGGGCTTTCGCGAAAGCTTCGGCGGCCATGTGATCCTTGCGGACCTGTCGATGCAAATGCTCTTTCACACCCGTTCGCCCTTTGGCGCCGCCCTGCCCCTGCTCCCCAGGCCAAAAGGTCATGCCGCTGCATCGGCAGTGATTGAGACCGGAAAACCGTCGGTCGGCGACATGTTCTTCGGACCGATCGCCAGGGAACCGCTGGTCGCCGCCGTGGTGCCGGTCATCCGCGATGGCCGGATACGGTTCCTGCTGCTCAGCATCATCGAGATCCGTAATCTCCAGCATCGCCTCGACGAAGTGGCGCTCCCTGCCGGGTGTTCTCTGAAAATAATAGACGGCAAAAACGAAGTGATGGCACACCGTTCTCCGCCAGAGATGGAGCACGAACCGGCTGACATGGGCGCCAGAAGACGCTTCACGGCCAAATCCGCCGTTTCTTACTGGTCGGTGGTTCTTGAAGTTCCGCATGGAGTCTATCGCGCGCCTGTCGTCACGGCAGCGGCCGCATTATCTGTGGCGGTTCTGCTTGCCACTTTGGTCAGTGTCCTGGGCGGATGGATGATCGGACGGCGGCTGACGCGAGAAGTGACGTCTCTCACGGATAAGCCGCCGCCTGAAACCTCCGGACTGGTCATTGCTGAAATTGAAAGTGTTCGCACCATGCTGAATGACGCGGGCACCGCAAGAGACTCATCGGAAAAAGAGCTGCTGGAAAGCGTATCGCGCTTTCGCACCCTTGCCGAATCGGCGCCGGTAGGAATCGTCATTTCCGACAAAAATGAAAAATCCATCTATGCCAACAGGCGGTTTACAGATCTTTTAGGGTACACTTTGGAAGACATGCCGTCCGTGGAGGAATGGTGGCCGCTTGCATATCCGGATGAGAAACAAAGAGAAATGATCCGGTCAAAATGGACTGCGGCAGTTGATAAAGCTGCAAGAACTCACTCCGAAGTTGAGCCTGTGGAATATCCGGTAACCTGTAAAGACGGAACTGTCCGGCAGATAGAGTTCCGTTTGGCTTCAACAGGTGAATTAAATTTTGTTATTTTAACAGACATCACCGCACGCAAGCAGGCGGAGGAAGCGCTCCACGAGAATGAAAGAAAACTGAACGAAGCCAGTAAGCTGGCGCAAATCGGCCACTGGATCTGGGATGTAAAAACAGGCAACGTCGAATGGTCTGAGGAAGTATTCAATATCTTTCAACTAAACCCGAAGGAATTCACTCCCCACATTGATTCAATCCTTGAATTATCGCCATGGCCTGAGGATCACGAACGTGACAAGGAATTAATACGGAAGGCTATGGAAACCCGTGAAAAGGGGAATTACGAACAACGGTTTCTCCGCCCTGACAAAAGCATCGGCTACTACTATTCGACCTTTCAGGGTAAATATGATAACGGAGGGAATCTCATCTCGATTGTCGGAACGGTGCAGGACATCACCAAACGCAGGCAGACCGAAGAGGAGATCCGGACTCTCAACGCCGAACTCGAACAACGCGTAAAAGAGCGCACCTCTCAACTGGAAGAGGCCAATCGCGAGCTTGAAGCCTTCGCCTACTCTGTCTCCCACGATCTCAAAGCGCCTCTGCGGGCCATCGGCGGGTTCAGTCAGATCCTTCTGGAGGAAAATGCCGCCATGCTCGGCGCCAGGGGCATTAGCCATATCGGACGGGTGCGCAATGCGGCCGGGCGCATGGGTCAACTCATCGACGACCTGCTCCGGTTATCGCGTATTATGCGCACAGAACTGACTCGCCGCAGTGTGGATCTGACAGATCTCGCCATTAACATTACCGCTGAACTGCAAAAAGCGGACCCCGGGCGGCAGGTCGAATTTGTCATCGCGCCCTCCCTATCCGCAGATGCCGATTTTAACCTCATAGCAATTGCTGTCGATAACCTGCTGGGCAACGCATGGAAGTTCACCAGCAAGCATAAGAGTGCGCGTATAGAAATGGGATCAGAGGAATTGGAGGGAGAGACCGTCTTTTTCGTGCGTGATGACGGCGACGGATTCGACAATTCTTATGTCGGAAAAATCTTCGACCCTTTTCAGAGGCTTCACAACTCCGGTGAATTTGAGGGTACCGGCATCGGTCTTGCCATTGTCCACCGCATCATAAATCGACATGGCGGAAGAATACGGGCGGAAGGGAAAGTGGGAGAAGGCGCAGTCTTCCGTTTTACATTAAAAAGCAGGCAGGCCCGTGAATCGGGTGGAACCCGGTAAGTTTCCGGAAGCGGCTGAATTTCCCTGGCTATACTGCTGCTGAATGAATCGCCGCAGGAAAAGAACGAACCGTAAATCAGGATGGTGATTATATTATGACGAAACCGCTCGATATTCTTATCGTGGAAGACAGTTCTGATGATGCCGAACTGATGATTATAGGTCTTTCAAAAGAGAGATTCATCTTCAATTGGAGGCGCGTGGATAATGAGTATGACTATCTTGCCGAACTCAAATCTCCCCCTGACCTTATCCTGGCTGACTGGTCCCTCCCGAGGTTCAACGGTTTGAGGGCGCTTCGGCTTTTACGCGATCTCAAACTAGATATCCCGTTCATCATCGTATCAGGCTCCATCGGCGAAGATGTCGCCATAGACGCCATCAGGCAGGGCGCTCATGATTATGTCCTTAAAGATCGCACGGCACGCCTCGGGCCGGCTGTGCGGAATGCACTGGAAGATAAACGTCTGCGGGAGGAACGCGAACGATCCGAGGAGAAGCTCCGGGAATCTGAAGAAAAATACCGCATGGTAGTAGAAAATGCAAGCGATGCGATCTGCATTACCGTAAACGGGCATATCAGTTTCATTAATGACAGGCAGTTGTTGCATATAACAGGATATGAAAAAAAAGAGATCGAGATCAAACCGTTTTTCAGCATCATTCATCCCGAAGATCTGCCTGATGTTCTGGAAAGGCGCAACAGAAGGATGAAAGGGGAAAATATTCCTTCAGTAAACCATTTCAGAATCATTGCAAAAGACGGGGGCACAAGATGGGTGGAGGCCAATGCGATTCTGTTTGAATGGGACAAAAAGAAGGCGGAGCTTTCATTTTTAAAAGACATAACGGATAAAAAAATATCTGAGATGGAGGTTCAGAAAACTCTCGATAGTCTGAAAAAGGCGTTCAGCACGATTGTTCAGGTCATGGTGTCCGCCGTAGAGGCCAGAGATCCTTATACGGCCGGTCATCAGAAGAGAACTGCTGATCTTGCCCGTGCCATTGCAGTGGAGATGGGATTACCCCACGAGAAAGTCGATGGAATCCGGATGGCAGGTTCCATACATGACATCGGGAAATTATCCATACCCGCAGATATATTATCCAGGCCATCCAGGCTGACTGACATTGAATTTTCCCTGATAAAAGAGCACTCCCGTCAGGGATACGAGATTCTGAAGGATGTGGAATCTCCATGGCCGCTGGCACAGATCGTTTACCAGCACCATGAACGGATGAACGGTTCCGGCTATCCGAGAAATCTGAAAGGAGAGGAGATCCTCATGGAGGCCCGTATTATGGCTGTGGCTGATGTGGTGGAATCGATGGCTTCCCACCGGCCCTATCGTCCGGCTCTGGGGATTGAGTCAGCTCTTGCGGAGATTGAGAAAAACAAGGGAATTCTTTATGACAATGCTGTTGCGGATACCTGTCTGAGATTATTTCAGGATAAAGGGTTTAAACTTGAAAGGACGTGATTTCTAGCGGTAATCCTCACCGTAATGATGAATCCAAAATTATTGAAGCATGTGTTTTCCTAAAAAAGTTGCGGCTTTTTTGGCGTAGAATTGTTTCTGACCTACACAGCTTCCTTTAACTTTTTTCCTGCCTTAAATTTTACAACAGTGCGTGCCTTGATTTTGATAGCTGCGCCGGTCTGGGGATTTCTGCCCTTACGAGCAGCGCGTTTTGCCTTTGAAAACGTTCCAAAACCAACAAGAGTAACTTTACCGTCTTTTGACTTTAATGCTTTTGTAACATTTTTAGTAAATGAATCCAGGGCCGCAGCAGCAGCGGTTTTCGAGATTTTTGCATCGGCTGCTATTGCATCAACTAATTCTGCTTTCGTCATGTACTATTCTCCTTTTTTGGGGGGAGTTATGGCTACGCCAAAAAGCCGCATTTAGAAAATATTCTAATATCGCTTCAGTGTCAACTGTTTGTTACAGCAAACAGTCCTTTAATTGCGTCCCGGCAAGGCAGGGATGACCTAACTTTACGATTTGTGCTGCCGTTTGAATAATGCCCGATACATATTTAATTACGAACGATTCAGTTTTTTACTTTTCCCACTGGAGCCATATAGATGGTGAATTCATCCATACCGTCTATTCTAAGCAGCCGGTCCATGGCCTCCTGATCATATGCTCCTATAGCGCATGTCCCGGCGCTTATAGCCTCGCAGGCCAGATAAAGGTTCTGACAGACATGACCGGCATCAAGAGCTATAACCTTATGCGCTGCAAGATCATATCTCCATTCCATCCGGTAGGGTATCGCCGTCCACATGAATGTCACGGCTGCTTTCCCTGGATATGTCTGACCGTAAACAGCTTTCACTATCTCCACTTCAAGATCATCCCCGGCAAATTCAAAGAGGAGCTTGTGCTCAAGCGGCAGGTATCTGTACACGCCTTGTTTCAGGCCTTCGACATTCAGAACACAGAGATAGGTTTCAAGCGCATGGCGGCAGCCCGCAGAAGGAACCGTTCTATAGGCATGACCGTAATCGATTTTATGACGGATGCCCTGAGTCGCCCAGAGAAGGAAAGAAAGCTCCTCCAGTGAAACAGGCAGTTTCAGAAAGGCTCTGCGGCTTTTCCGGTTTTTAATTGCATCCGAGAGATTTGTGTCCGGGATACCTTTAAAAGGATACACTTTCGGAAGCTCTGTTATGAGAGCATCCTCATCAAAAGGCTTTTGAATCGGCGGAGGAGCAATGCCTCTGTTTTGATCGGTCTTTGAAAAATCGATCTGTTTTCGTATAGTATCCTTGAGAAAGGCTCTGTGTTGCTGAAGCAGAGAGTTTTTCATAGTATAGAATCCTGTTTCTGAACCGATGTACCGGGATTCCTCACGCCCCTTTGAAGAAGGGCTTTATGAGCTTAAAAAATTCGCCTGAAAATATCATGATGGTCTGGTTGCGGTTTTCAAGATTGACCGCGGCCTCGAGTGAAGGCGCATCAATATTCTGATCCAGAACTCTCTTTGTCAGCTTGAGCGCGCCGACTCCCTTGGCTGTCATAAGCCTGGCGCTGGAAAGAGCCGCTTCAAGAAGCGCCTCTTTCGGCACCACCTTATTTACCAGCCCCATACGCTCGGCCTCCCCGGCATTAACCTTTCTGCCGGTGTAAAGAATCTCTGCGGCTCTCGCAAGGCCGATGAGGCGCGGCAGGAGATAGGAACTTCCCAATTCTCCGCCGGAAAGACCGATATTGGCAAACGATGCCACAAAATAGGCTTCCGGCGAAGCCACCCTGATATCACTGGCAAATGCGATTGCAAATCCTCCGCCGGCCGCAGGACCGTTAACAGCGGCAATCACAGGCTGCGGGATACGCCGAAGCCCCAGGATCAGGGCGGCGAAACGCTCCTGAGCCAGCCTTAGATATTTCTCCGGATCGGACAAGGCGTCCGCATCCTTGTGAGTCAGAATTTCACTGAGGTCGGCCCCGGCGCAGAAACCGCGGCCCGCCCCGGTTATGATAAGAACACGTATGGCGTCATCTTTGGTCAGAGCGGCGAACAATGCATTGAAATCGTCCAGCATCTCCACGTTGATTGCGTTCAGCTTTTCCGGCCGGTTCAGGGTAACGAGTCCCACGCCGGGTTCGATCTCTTCAAAAATAAAGGTACTATACCTGCTCATATCGATCTCCTTTTCTCATTCGATTCGGAATTATTAAACTATTACATAACATATGATTAAAGAACTGGCACAGGTAATCGGTTTTGCCGTTTAGCAAGATTAAGATTCTGACTTCGCCAACGGCAGCAGATTCACGTCCATTAGACCTGAACAGCCCCAGTGGATATACGCCCACAAAGCCGTTATTTCGTCTCTGCCTGTGTTTCTTTATCGACAATCAGGGGGCGTTGTTATGTTCCGTAACAATTTCTTGCAAAACGGCAAAACCGATTACTTGTGCCGGCCCCGATTTAAAAACTTTCTTCATCTTATATTACGGCCTTCCGGGTCTGCTTTTTATGCAATATGTATTCTATGACACCCGGGAGTATCGAGATGAAGACGATTACAATTATCACAATGGTGAAATTGTTTTTTACCGCGGGGATATTGCCGAAATAGAAGCCCGCAAGCGTTATTGAGAATATCCACAAAATACCGCCTGCGATGTTATATGCAAGAAATTTCAGGTAGGTCATGGCGCCGACGCCTGCCACAAAAGGCGCAAAAGTACGGACTATCGGCACAAAGCGGGCTATTATTATTGTCTTGCCGCCGTATTTTTCATAGAATCTATGGGTTTTGTCCAGATATTCTTTTCTGAATATCCTTGAACCCTCAAAACTGAAAACCCTGGAGCCGATAAGACTTCCCGCCCAGTAGTTGATGGTGTCACCCAGGATAGCGGCGGCCGTAAGCAAGACAAGGGCCTTTGTTATATCCAGGTACCCGGAGGCAGCGAAGGTTCCTATGGCGAAAAGGAGCGAATCACCCGGCAGTATGGGCGTCACCACAAGGCCGGTCTCGCAGAATATTATGAGAAACAATATCAAATAGGTCCAGTTCCCGTAGCTTTGTATGACAAGGCCGAGATGCTGGTCCAGGTTGAGAAATATATCTATGAATTTAAGCAGGTATTCCATCTCTTATCTGCATTCTCCTCTGTCCGGCCTTTAATACCCCGGTTTCCCCGAACTTTATCATTATTACAACAGGTCGGCTTTGTTCGATATTTCAATTTATGCGGTAATAGCACATTTTTAAACTCTTGACACTTATATTTTTGAAATGATAATGAAAGCAGTTTTTTAATAATTACATTATATGTAATTCATCCTTGCTCCGGCATTTATACCGGGGCTTTAAATCCAGAAGGAGGTTTTATGCGAAGGTACGAATCAACTGTTATCATCGATCCTGATATTTCAGCAGAAAACAGGATCCCCCTGTTGGAAAAAATCAAAGACCTTATCCCCCAGAAAAACGGATTTCTTGTCAAACTTGACGAATGGGGAAATCAGAAGCTTGCCTACGTGATCATGAAGAAAAACCGCGGCTATTATATCCGTCTTGACTACTGCGGAACTGGTTTGCTTGTGAGTGAGATGGAGCGCTTTTTCCGGATCGACGACCGGGTTCTTAAATTCATGACCATCCTGCTCGATAAAAATGCCGACATCGACAAGATAAAGGAAGATATGGCTAAAGCGGCGGCAGAAGCAGCTTTAGCCGCTCAAACCGGCAAACCGGAAGCTTCCGCAGCTCCCGCAAAAGAGAGCGAACCGGAAGGAACCACTATAGAAACAGCGAGCAGCGAAAAGGAGTAGAATATGGTTTTTGATAATCAGGGAAAAGGACAAACCGATACGGATAAAAAGAAAAAAAGAGTGTTCCACAGGCGCAAAGTATGCCGTTTCTGCGCCGATTCGACACTTGTAATAGATTATAAAGATTCAAAATCACTGAGATACTTTACGACCGAAAGAGGCAAGATAATACCGAGGCGAATTTCCGGAACATGCGCAAAACACCAGCGGGTTTTGACTCACGCGATCAAACGCGCGAGAACGATAGCCCTTCTGCCGTATGTAGGCACTCTGGATTTTTAGCAATATACCGGGAAACCTTTGAAGAAGGTCCGGTTTTGTCCGGATAGAAGGAAGGCCAGGATAGTGACATACTCCGAAGGGGAAACAGTAAAGGATATTGTAAAAGGGACCGCCTTATCAAGCATGATATGTTTAGCGTCCGTATATATCCCTGTAATAGGCTTTTTCTTCGCCCTGTTTATTCCCCTGCCAGTTTTATTTTACCGTTCCAAACTGGGAAGAAAACCGGGTATTATCATATTTGCGGTAACAATCCTTGTTACCGTACTAGGCGTAAGCAATGTTTCAATTGACTTGCTGTTTTTTGCGGAACTTCTGTTTTTGGGATTTATGCTGAGTGAGCTTTTTTATCGCGGTCTCTCGGTCGAAAAAACAGTTCTTTATACATCCTGCGCAGTTCTGGCAACAAGCGGCATAGGAATAATGATATACGGAAACATCCAGGGCGCCGGAATTTACACCCTTGCTTCGGAATATGTTGCAACAAATTTAAAGCTTGCGATGGATCTTTATAAAACCATGGGGGTATCGGAAGAGAATATCCGGATGATTTCGGATTCCATGGATGAGATCCAGTATGTTTTTGTAAGAATAATTCCGGCTTTAATAATTGTTTCCACTCTCTTTGTGAGCTGGATAAGCCTTCTGATTTCAAAACAGGTGTTTGCAAAAAAAAATATTTTTTATCCTGATTTCGGCACTCTCAATTTGTGGAAAGCGCCTGAACATCTTGTCTGGGTTGTGATCACATCGTCACTGATGCTTTTCATCCCGGACAAAAGCATTAAGGTTACGGGAATAAATATTTTACTCATCCTTATGGCCGTGTATTTCTTTCAGGGCATAGCCATAGTATCTTTTTATTTTAAGAAAAAACAGTTACCGCAAGCGCTCAAAGTTTTTTTATACAGCCTTATCGCGCTTCAGCACATAATCTTTTTGTTTATAATAGGGCTTGGTTTTTTTGATGTATGGCTTAATGTAAGAAAAATTGAGAATTCCTGATATAATTATATGAATAATGCCGGTCTATTTTATTCCGCTTTTTTGCAGTCGGTAAAAAAGCCGGCTCTTTGGAGGTTAAATTATGAAACTGATCTTAAAAGAAACAATTGAATCTCTGGGCATTGTAGGCAGTGTTGTGAATGTCTCGGAAGGATATGCCCGCAACTATCTTTTACCTCAGAAAAAGGCTGTTCTGAACACGCCCCAGAACCTTAAAATGCTGGAACGCGAAAAGGCCAAACTCGAAATTCAGATAGCAAAAGAAAAGGGGCTTGCTGAAGAGATAGCCGCCAAACTTGAGGGAGTCGTCTGCAAGATAACCGCAAAAGTCAGCGAAGAGGACCGCCTTTACGGATCGATTTCCGTGCGTGATATCGTCGATTCGCTTGCAGCTAATGGCTTTACAGTTGAAAAAAGCATGGTATTGCTTGCCGAGCCTATAAAAACACTGGGAACATTTACCGTGCCTATCCGGGTATACAAAGGAATCAAACCGAACATCACAGTTGAGGTAGTGCCGGAATAGACCGGCATTTTTCTAACTTTTGGTGACTTTTCCGGCAAAACAGATGGCGAGAACAAGACAACAAAACGAGTCCGCCCCTGGCGGACTCTTAAAAGTTCCTCCTCAGAGCATCGAGGCTGAGGAATCGCTGCTCAGCGCCATCCTTATTGACAACAATACTTTGCTCGAAATTATTGAAATTCTTTCTCCCGGTGATTTCTATAAGCCGGCCCACCAGAAAATCTTTACCGCCATCCTGGAGCTATTTAATAAGAACGAACCGGTTGATCTTGTCACTTTATCAAATGCACTGAAAGAGCAGGGCCGGATTGAAGAAATCGGGGGCGCCGCATATTTAGCCAGGCTCCTTGATATACCTCTTGCCATAAATGCCGCTCATTATGCGAAAATTGTTTATGAGAAAGCATGTTTAAGACGGCTCATAGAAAAGTCGAACGATATAGCAAGGAGGTGTTTTGAAGACAGCGGCAATCTGGATGAAATTCTCGATTTCGCCCAAAGCGCTGTTTTCGAGATATCCGAAAAGAAAATCAGGCAGGCTTTTTATCCGCTGGATGCCATAATCAACGCTAACATAGACGCTCTTGAGGAGCGGCAGGGAAAAAGAGCCCTTGTTACAGGAGTTGAAACAGGTTTTACGGACCTTGACAAGCTTACATCAGGATTTCAGAAATCGGACCTCATTATCATCGCGGCAAGACCGGGAATGGGAAAAACCGCTTTTGCCCTGAACATCGCAAGGAATGCCGCAGTCAAAACAAATTCTCCTGTTGCCATCTTCTCACTTGAAATGTCCAAAGAGCAGCTCTCGCTGAGAATGCTCTGTTCGGAGGCTGAAGTGGACTCGACACGCGTAAGGGGAGGCTTCCTGAGCAAGGATGACTGGGAAAATCTTACGAAAGCCGCTGGCAAACTATCAGAAATCCCTGTTTTCATCGACGACTCTCCCGCCGTTTCGGTCATGGAAATCAGAGCAAAAGCGCGAAGGCTGAAAATGAACAAGGGACTCGGGCTTCTGATCATCGACTATCTCCAGCTCATGAAAGGAACGCTTCCGGCGGAACGGAGAGATCTTGAGATTGCGGATATATCGAGATCTTTAAAAGCACTGGCCAAAGAGCTTGAAATACCGGTTATAGCGCTCTCTCAGCTCAACAGGAAACTTGAAGACAGGTCCGATAAGCGACCCCAGCTTAACGATTTAAGGGAATCGGGAGCGCTTGAACAGGATGCGGATGTAGTGGCTTTTATTTACAGAGATGAAGTTTATAACAAAAA
>CAZOEH010000036.1:0-14184 GCA_964578785.1 uncultured Desulfonema sp.
CGGTGCGATACAGATGTTAAAAGAATACATGTCTTCCGAAATAGGTGTCGAAGACGGCGAGATAATCGCGGCAAGCAAAGGCCTTCACCTGTATGATTACATATGGGAACTTGCAAAGCTTAGAACAATGAGAACCGATTGACCGTACACTTCATATAATATAATTCCTCTGTTAGTCGCACCCCTCCCCCCTTCATGTCTTATAGATATCTTAAGTGGTGCACTTTAACTTGAATTCACCTATTCTTGATTGTCTTGGCATGATTTCCCCGCATCACACTTTAAAAAAGATAGAAACGCATGAAATCATGGGCGGCCCCATGCCCCCCTGAACTGTTGTTTTTCTTGTTTGGTCTATCTATACAACTTTCAAGTCGTAATCGGCAAGATGACTGAGAGTTTACCCATAGGATAATTATTGACAAATCGGACAAACAAGCGCAATTCTAACGGCAATATTAAACAACATTGGACATTGCAGCACCATTAACCCGATGAGGTGATGTATGATTGCACCGATCAAGGCCCCGTATCTCAAAAAGAGAGCGGGGTTTTGTGTTTTTATCATCCTTCAAGTTATGTGATATGATGGAGTAAACGGAGAAGACAAACCACAACCTGTAGAATCGGGAGAAACAAGCTTCTTGATGGAACGTTAAGTCCAAACGTGCACATGCTCGGGATATTAGGGTGTAACTGACGGACGGGATTAGAAGACATCCACCATGTTCCCAAGCGTTCGCCAATCTTGTAAAAAACAAACAGGGTAACCTCCTATGGTATCTATTAATTCAGAAGGCAAATTATCTATAGATTTTGACTCTGAAATATTTTCAATAAAGGCGGTAGAATCCACAATTTATGATTTAGATTCATCAGCTGATATTTCCATAACAGGATATAATAAGAGAATGATTCGAGTTGTTATACTATCCTTTGACGATAACAAGTTCTCTATCGAAATGGAAATGAGAAAGGCTGTTTTGGATCACCAGATTAGAATCGACATTGAAAAAGAATCCGGACCCCTAAGAAAATTGATTTTAGCCCAAGCCTTCTTTCCTTGTGAAAATATAGAGCAGCTAATTGATGAGATTGATTATGAATAGTGCCTACCAATTCCTACCTTTTCGTTTTAAACGCTTTGGTTGGGATGTTCTCTTAATAAACGATATCGGCGAATTTCAGTTCTTAAAGGAAAATCAATTTCAGAGTTTTATCCATAAACGCATAGACACAGCATCAGATGTTTTCCTAAATTTGCAATCAAAGCACATGGCGGTAATCGATCACATTCCACAGACAATCGATTTTTTAGCTACGGCTTATCGGACTAAGAAGCGATATCTGTACGATTTCACATCTCTTCACATGTTTGTTGTAACCCATAGATGTAATCAACAATGCTCATACTGCCACGCATCTTCTGAAAATGATGATGACAATCCCTTGTGCGATATGAGCGCTCTTACAGGGAAAAAGTGTGTTGATGTTGCCCTTAAAAGCCCTTCGCAAAATATGAAATTCGAATTCCAGGGCGGTGAACCGTTGCTGAACTTCGAGGTAATTAAGGAAATCGTTGGATATACGAAAAATGCCAATTCTATTCAGTCCAGACGTATAGATTTTGTTGTTTGTACCAACCTCACCAAACTCACAGAGGAACATCTATCTTTCTTTAAGCAAAACAAAATCAGCATATCGAGCTCACTAGATGGGCCGAAAGAAATCCACGATCAGTGCCGCAAAAAAAGAAGCGGAGATGGGACCTATGAATTGGTTATGGAGAATCTGAATTGGGCTTCTGATTATCTTGAAAAAAATCAAGTATCTGCATTGATGACTGTTAATAAATTCAATTTAAACCGTCTCGAGGCGGTAATCGATGAGTATGTAAGGGCAAAATTTCCTTCAATTTTTTTGCGTATGATCAATCCGCATGGTTCAGCAATAGATCAATGGCATAATGTAGGATATAGTGTCGAAGAATTTACTACGGCATATGAAAAAGCTCTGAATTATATTATTGGTCTCAACAGGAAGGAGGTCTTTTTTGTTGAGGAATTTGCGACTCTGCTCCTAACCAAGATATTAACCCCTTTTTCAACTGGATTCGTGGATTTGCAGTCACCGTCAGGAGCTGGCTTGGGAGGAGCTTCATATGAAATCAACGGGGATGTTTTCATAGCAGATGAAGCTCGAATGATATCTAAAAAGACCGGTGATAAAACTTTTTGCTTGGGCAACGTATTTGAGGATACTTATGAATCGATATTTTGCGGGAAAAAACTCTTTGAACTTGCCAAGGCAACGACGATCGAAGCTCTTCCAGGGTGTGCTTGGTGTGTTTATCAGCCTTATTGTGGAAGCGATCCAATTCGAACTTATATAGAATTTGGCAATTGGGGTCAATCCCAAGCAAAAAGTGGTTTTTGTAAAAAACATAAGGCTATTTTTGATATTCTGTTTCGTTTTTTGCGTAACAACGAAGATAGGGTTATCGATGTTTTTTGGTCATGGATTACACGAAGGAATCTTGCAGAAATAAAAATCGAGAATTCGAAACACAATGAAGAGCTTTGTCTACAAACCTGATGGTATTAGGAATACTATATTGGGAAGAGTCGATGCAATTCCTTATAGTTGTTGCAATGATTTTACCTTTACTGGAGGCCAAATAGACAAGATTATAAACAGTCAGAGCCCTTACGAACTTGATTTCTATAATATTCCTGCCGGGGCATTGCCGATAAATAACTATGACGGTTCAATGCTCGAGCTGAACTTAGGAGATATTGTCTTGTTCAACCCTTCAGGGGCGTGTACGATTGAATATGAGAGCCATTCTTCTTCAAACTGCATTCTGCTGACGGAAAGGTGCAATAGCAAGTGTATCATGTGTGTTCAGCCACCTAAGGCATTCTCTGATAATACAGCTTTGGCAAGTGCTCTGATAGAACTTATAGACACTCCTGCTGAATGCATTGGTATCACAGGTGGTGAGCCTACTCTGGTGTGGGATGGATTATTGCAGATACTGAAACGGTGTCGCGAGAGATTTCCCACAACGGAAATTCAGTTGCTGTCGAATGCGAGACTTTTAAAAAACTATGAAAAATCCCAAGTTCTTGCCGAAGCTGGTGGTAATCAGCTGATGGTCTGTGTTCCAATATATTGTGATATTAGTCAGATTCACGATACTATCGTAGGAGTAAGAGGTGCCTTTTGGGAAACTATTGAAGGCATATATAATCTTGAACGATTAAATATACCGGTTGAAATTAGAACTGTCGTTCAGAAGTTGAATTATCAGCGTCTACCCCAATGGAGTGAATTTGTATACCGCTTTTTCCCTTTCGTTCGACATGTTGCCATTATGTCCATTGAACCAATCGGGCTAGCCTTAAAAAATTTAGAAAAGATTTGGATTGATCCTGTTGACTATGTAACTTATTTAGAGGTTTCTGTTAAGATTCTCCACAGAGGAGATTTAAAGATATCCATATACAATCATCAGCTATGTACATTGCCACATCACTTATGGAAGTTTGCCAAGAAATCGATTTCAGAATGGAAAAATGTATTCTTTAAAGAATGCGATCATTGCATTGAAAAATATGATTGCGCTGGCTTTTTTACGGCTTCAAAAAACAAAAAGAGCAGAGCTATTAACGCAATTATGTAGAGGAGATGGATATGGCAAAAAAACTATTTCTCAAAATATGGACTAGTGTACTCTCTTCTTTAGCAATAGCAAACACAGATGTTATTGCGGATATGTTTCAAGGATCTTTTCAAAAGGATGGTTCAAATACGCAAATAGCAATAAAAGAATCGAACGCGATTGATTTATTTCTGCGCCATGCAAAAGACACATATTCCGATCAGATGTTATTTGCTGGCCATCGAAGCCACAGCAGTCATCGTAGTCACAGCAGTCATCGCAGCCACTACTCATCACGGTCATATGATTCCAATTCTTCTTCCTCTTCGACGTCAAGAGATACAACAACTCAAAGAGAAATCTCTCCCTCACAATCTCAACCAGCAAAAGACGTATTTGGTGGCGTTACGCAATCGACAGCTCCAATAAAAAAATATGATGTTTCAGATGTTAAGATTGTACAGATAACACTAAATACCTTGGGGTTTAATGCAGGCAAAGTTGATGGATTGGAAGGCAAGCCCGTTAAGGCAGCTTTGGGTGATTACCAGCGATCTTACGGGATAGAGGCAAATGAGAAAATTGATAGTGAGACATGCCTGAGCCTTGCGAAAGCAATTAAAGAAAAGTTTCCGGATGATGAGAATGCTAAATCAATATATCAAAACCTGATGCGCCTATATCTAAAACTTGCTGTTAAATGAGTTCTATTTCTCAAGTATGAGTAGAAAGATCTTTGCTATTCTAATTCTTGTGTGAGGGTATAACATGGGGAGAAACAGGATATTATTTAAGTCAATACTCATCAGAAAAGCTTCAATAGTTATTTCAATATTATTTATCCTCATAATTAATACAAACGTATGTTTTTCAAACACGGATAAACCGTATATTCAATTTTTTGGTGCAGCTCAGATGGTTGGGGGATCCTGCTATTTGATTGATACGGGAAAAAGCCGTGCTTTAATTGATTTCGGTCTCTTCTATGGGTCCGAGTATGAAGGATTAAATGTCAAAATACCCTTTGATCCCAAAACGATTGATTATGTTTTCCTTACCCACGCCCATATAGATCACTCAGGACGAATACCTCTTCTATATAAAAAAGGATTTAACGGCAAGGTCTTGGGCACAGATGCAACAAAAACTATATTGGGGATTATGCTCGAGATGAGTCTTGGTATATCACAAGAACAAGGTAACGCGTTTTATAGCTTTGATGACTATTTTAAGACAATGGATAATTATATGGTCGTTCCTTATAATAAGATAATCAACTTATCAGAAGATTTATCCTTTTGCTTTAGGGACGCTGGACACATTTTAGGCTCCTCGATTATTGAGATATGGATCAAGACTAAATACGGAAAGATTAAGATTGTTACAACGGGAGATATGGGGTCTAAATCAACACCACTGTTGAGAGATCCAGCCATAATCGAAGATGGAGATTATATTCTCGTTGAATCGACATACGGTGCGGTAACACGTGGAGAGCCCGACTATGAAATATTTGGTAAAGAGATACAAAAGACAATTAGCGCAGGAGGAAGTGTCCTGATTCCAGCTTTTGTTTTGGAAAAAACGCAGAAGGTCATATATGTTATTGGTAGACTGAAAGAAAAAGGTCTTATATCCAAGAATGTTCCTGTTTATGTCGATAGCAGCACCGGTAAAGATATTAACAAGGTCTATAGAAAGTATAAGCACTACTATGATAAAGAAGCTTTAGAAATACTTGAGACAAGTGGAGATCCTTTATCTTATCCATCCCTTTACGAGGTATCCGCAAAAGACTCTTTAGAAACTCATAGCGGTAAAACCCCTGCCATATATATCGCATCAAGTGGTATGTTGGATCATGCCAATGCTCCTAAACACCTGTTAAGAATGATCGAAGATCGTAGAAACTTGCTTGCAATAATCGGTTGGCAAGCACCCGATTCGCTTGGAAGAAAGCTTCAGGAAGGTGCGACTTGGGTAACAATACCCATTGAGGAACGGATAAAGGGAAGCACGAAAATCACCTACGAAAAAAAGCCTGTCAAAATGAAAGTTATGACATTTGGAATTTTTTCGTCCCATGCTGATGGATGTGGTATTCTTAAATGGTTGTCAAACTATTCGAAGACAAAAAAAATATTCGTGGTGCATGGAGAAAAAATGAGTTCGGAAAAATTGGCAAAAGCAATTGAAAACAGAGTAGGCTTTAAAGCTATTGTGCCAAAACTAAACGATAAATACACTTTTTCGGAAAGAGATGATTATTATGACGTTCAAAAAAGAAGCGGTTTATGTGAGGATCTGGATAACACACAAATTCTGGGAGGGAAATCCGATGAATAAGAACGGATACGATATTAAAAAAATCATCCTTTTTCTATCTTTTATAATTGTATATATGTTCGGTATTGGAAGAGTTGGATGGGCAGAAGAAATAGATGCTCGAAACTTAAATGAAATTAGACAGCATGAGGGTGAATTCACAACAGTCGTTGGACTTGTTGAATCAACCCACATAGCTAAAAGCGGGAAAGTGCGATTTCTAAATTTAGGGAAAGATTATAGGGAAGCATTTACGGTTGTTATATTCACGGGTGACCTCTCAAAATTTACCTCCACTATTGGTGAGCCGACTGATTATTATATGAACAAAAAAATTAAGGTAAAGGGAAGGATCAAAATATATAAAGGTAAACCTGAAATAATAGCATCCTCACCTGAACAGATAACCATTATTAAGTGAATTGTTAAATAAAGCTCTTCCCTAACAGCCAAAGTCGCTCTGGACTTATAACTGTTAGAATCATCTTGACACATAAATCTTTCACTGTCACACTTTCGCGCGAAAAAATACTGTATTATCAAAAACTAAACATAAAGACTGTAAAAACACCTTACAAATCAGGCTTTACCTATAGCGTGAGGGGAAGAACTAAGAAATAGACTATGATATGGGACTGATAGAGAGAATAGGCAAATGGCTGACATCGGCTAACACTATTTTACCTAAAAAGGGGCACCCCGTCCTTTATCCAATTGATGTTAAAAAACTAACAAAAGATCTTAACCTCATTGAAGAGGCCAAACGTCTTGGAGAAGCTGGCATACCTTCATCAGATGCTACAGTGCCATCTGGACCTGAGTCAGCAGCGATACAACGAGTCGAGAAGGCAAGGCAGGACTACGTCGACTGGGCGTGTATTCGCTTGAATATAATATGCCAAGAATTAAACAAGCGAAGCATCACAAAAGTCATTAACCGTGCTCGTCAAGCCGATCAAGAGTTTGAGCGTAAGGCTAGTGCGCTATTGACTGGAAAAGACAACCTGCTGCATAATCTCGGTAACACTGCAAGTAAGAGTAAATCGGAGTTAGAAGCCTTCAAATCAAGACATTGTCTGACACATGATGCAATCTACCCAACGAGAACAAAGGCATTATTACTATCTGCAACCCTTATAATCTTAATAGTAATCGAAGGTCTACTAAACGCTACATTCTTCTCGCAAGGTTTGGACACCGGTTTAATTGGAGGAGCTATCCAGGCCATGAGTCTTGCCGCCATAAACGTGGCCGTTGCATATCTCTTCGGAAGGTTTGCAGTGAGATATGTCAACCATGTAAACATTGGGTTTCGACTTCTTGGCTTCCTTGGCATTGCCTTGTCCCTCGCTGTGATTTTTACAATCGGATTGAGCATCGCTCATTATAGAGATGCTCTTACATCAGAGATGGCTGAACCAGCAAGGGTCGCTTTACAAGCTTTGCTGGCTCATCCTATCCAACTCATGGACTTTTTTTCTTGGGCACTTTTCGCCATCAGCATTGCGGTTGGCGTGATGTCGCTTCTGGATGGGCTTTACAGCGACGACCTCTACCCTGGCTATGGTGACATCTCCAAGCGTACGCGACAAGCCATTGATGACTTCGAGGACGAGCTAAACACGCTTCGAGTTGGCTTAGAGGAACTGAAGAACGAAGAACTGAAAGCACTAGACCAGACAGTGCAACTTTCTCAATCCGCTTTGGCTGTATTCGCCTCCCTAATTAATGAAAAGAGGGATACAAAACTCCGCCTTTCAGCCGCTTTTGACAATGCAGACAACTCGCTTAATGCCATCTTGCACAACTTTAGGACCGAAAACGAGGTTCATCGTAAGGGACTTCCCCCACCGTCCTATTTTAATGCCCCGACAGATCTTAGGCCACTCAATTTACCTGACTTCGACACAACAGCCGATGAAGCATTATTATTTGAACAGCGTAAGCTGATGAATTTACTTCTGAAAGAAGTGCAGGAGATTCGTGCGCGAATCCAGGCCGCATTTAACCATAAGTTTGACCGGCTCAAGCCGCTGAACTCCCAATTCCAAAGCGAGGAAACGTTATAATGTCTCAAATGGGGCAAAGTGCAAAGAAACGGAGCAATAAACAATTCTCGATAGCAATAGCGCTGTTTGTAATAGCGATATTTATAGTAGTAGGAATCCCGTTATACATTAATTCCCGCCCGCCTGGTTTGGACCAGACAACTCTTTGCCCCAAGAATGGTCCATTAGGACACGTCGTACTCTTGGTTGATAAGACGGATCCACTTAACTTCATTCAAAAAAAGGCTTTCAAGGAAAGACTAAAGGATTTCGTCGAGGAACAGACTCCTGAAGGCTACTTGCTATCGGTGTTTGTTCTCGATGAAGACTTCAAGGCAACAGCAGAACCTCTGATAGAACTTTGCAATCCTGGGACTGGCTCGGACAAGAGCGAGTTCACAGCCAATCTCAAGAAGCTCAAACGCCAGTATAAGGAAAGATTTCTCGATCCACTCTTAAATCAAGCTGATAATCTCATCGCAGCACAGCCTGTAAAGACCTCCCCTATCTTTGAAATGATTCAGTTGGTAAACATTAACGCCTTTCATAAGCATAACGTCAAGGGCAAGCGACGTCTCATTATTATATCCGACATGCTTCATAATACATCTCAGTTCAACATGTATAAGGATCAATTGGATTTCGATGCATTAATAGCATCGGACTACGGCTGCAAGATCCAACTTGATCTGCAGGGTGTTGACGTAGAATTACACTATCTAATGCATACACCGAATCTTCAAAACAAACGAAACCTGAAATTCTGGGAGGACTACTTCAATAAAGCAGGTTCACGTATCGTTGTCGTTCGACCATTGGAGGGATAACAGTGCCGAGTATGCTTGATATCCGGATTCAGAAGCTTTTTTTAGTTACCATCATTCTTAAGATTGGTTTTTCCTTTCTTGGATTGCTGCTCCATGATCCTTGGTATTTAGGTTTATGGTTCCCTTTGAGTTTCATGGGTGCTTATATCGTGATTGGCTGGAAGCGCAGGGATCGCGATGTAACAGACGAGAAGTTTGCGGATAGCTGCTACTATCTTGGCTTTATCTTTACAATAGCGTCAATCATCTTTTGCCTGATCGATTTGCCGAACATCAACGAGAAGGATGTTTTTAAGGATATTACGATACGCTTCGGTGCAGCTATGCTCAGCACCGTCGCCGGTTTAGTGGTCCGCGTCTACCTCGTGAACTTCAAAAGGGATGTAACCGACGCCATCAAAGAAACTGAGGACGACATCATCAATGCCTCGCATAGGTTACGCGAACAACTTGTCATTGCTTATGAAAAGATGCGTGACTTCCAATCCGGAGTTGATATTGCAGCCAAGGCTACCATAGAGTCTGTCAAGATGCAGATTGAGAAGCTCTCAAAAGACCATGCAGACAAGCTCACCGGTTTTTTTGAGGAACTGGTGAACAAAAACCAAGAGGCCTTCACCAAGGCTCTAGATGAAGTCAAGTCAGCCAGTTTGCGTCTCTCGGACTCTGTGGACGGATACTCACAAGGTATGCAGACAAACCTTGGAAGCATCGAAGTCAAAGTAACGGCGTTTGCTAATTCTGTCACCGAGAGGCTAAAGACCACTACTTTTCCTGACGACTACTTCGCTAAGCACCTCGCAACACCACTCGATCAACTCAAGAAAGCAGCAGAGAACATCTCGGTCAACATGCTACAAACGTCTGAAGAGGTCGCTAAATCTACAGTTGTCCTTTCTGGTGCCCTTAAGAATCTTAAAACCAAGGCTACGGCCACCGAGAACTCTTTAGAAACCGTTTTAAGGATTACCGCACAACAACAAACGGTATTAGATACTGCTCAAGGCCAACTCACGACTCTGGACAAGCTCGGAGAAACACTCGCAGGATTCGGCAACCTGCTTAACAATACAGTGATTGGTATTAATTCAATGAATGACGCGATCTATAAACTCACGGGTCGAATTGAGGCGATAGTTCTAGAGGGTGCAGAAGAACGCAAACATCTTGAATTATTGCTCACGAAAATTGTTTCCAAGCTCGATGCCAATGCAAATGTTTCAGAACTCGTTGCTGCCCAACTTTCAAACAGTGCATCCGCAACTCAAAAGGTTGCTAACAAGTTAGACAGCGTGGCTACTCCTGATTTTGAGACTGCCAAAACCTTGGATATGATAGGAGGCAGTGCTAAACTTGTGATTACCAAAATTGATACTGCCGTTGAGCAATTTAACAAAATGATCCGACAACTCGTTGCGATAGATGAAACGCTTTTGTCGCAGAGTAGCCAGCTTAAATTATTAAACGATCAAATAAAAGATTTAAAAGTTGTTGGTAAGTCGTTCGATCTTCCAGACGGAGCAATACCCACTGACACAAAATTGACTGGAGCAACAGTTGAATCATCAAACCTATCCTCGGATTCTCGGCGGTGGTGGCAATTCGGCCATTCAAAGTAGTACATCTCTGAAATAAAAGGACATGTAATGGCAAAGGGTAATGACCAGGTCTTTCAGCTATCGCTCACTGAATTAGCTTTCACGATAGCCTTTATCCTTCTATTACTATTAGGCTATCTTGTCATCAAGGAACAATTGAAACACAAGGACGACGAAGAGCAACACGCCGAGGTTCAATGCAAGGAACGAGTTGCCGTTGCCTTAGATACTGCAAAATCCCGTTTGGCAGAAGCTCTGATGAATGCTGGAGCATCAAATCCAGATGAGGTAATCACTCACCTCATAGCTGCTGAGGAGGTACGTTCTGAACGAGACCGTCTAAAGCAGAGAGTGGATGACTTGGATGCAAAGCTGACCGCTCTAACCGAACTCCAGACAAAACTCGAGAGTGCAGCAGAGTCATCTAAAAAGGACATAACCAAAGAGGAGGTGACCGCTGCATTAACCTTACAGGATCAACTAAAGAAGCAGTTAAAAGAAGAGTTGAAAAAGGAGCTCAAGCCTGGTCAAGAAACACAGATGATGCGAGAGGTTATGATAGCTGCAAAAAACTATAATGAATTAACCAAGACCGGGCTAAACCTTACCGACATCCGGAAGGCAAACGATGACTTGAAGGGTCAGGTAGCGTTCTTGAAGACCCGCCTTGAGGCCCGCGGAGGACTTGACTACCCTCCATGCTGGGCAGACGAAAATGGCAAGGTTGAGTTCTTGTTCGCTGTTGAGCTTCGTACAGACTCAGTGATTGTTTCACCAGCTTGGCCTGCAAGGCGTGAGGCCGATGCTAGAGCACTGCCAGGGATAGATGAAGTGCTGGCAAAAAGGCACTCATATCAGGGCTTCCCATCACGAATACAAAGCATCTTTGACTGGAGCAAGTGCCAGACGCCCCAGTGTAGACACTATGTACAAATCAAAAGCGTGATTCCTGACGCTGTACAGTCTGACCGTGCTCGTCTGATGGTGGAAAACTATTTTTACAAGGTGGAGGCTCGTCGATAGTGGAGGCAAACAATCACAAACTGTTCGAGCGACATGAATCTGATCCGGCAGTTCTGGAATATTACACAACACTATGTTAACAAAATAACAACACTTCAGGTAAAGAGTTCGATGAAACCAGCATCGTCAGCAAAAACGGTAACACCGCTTTACTCCATTGTAACTTGCGAGGGAATGAAGCGTCAGCAGCTAGCCCGGGGATAGTGCTCTCTGTTCGTGTCAGGGATGATTGTCCGCCTTAGGATAAAGCTTTTTTATGAAGCTTTTAAAATTCAATGCTTCCCGGAGTTCTGGGAAAAGGAATTACATCCCGGATGTTTTTAATGCCGGTTACAAGCATGAGGAGTCTTTCAAACCCGAGCCCGAAGCCGCTGTGGGGAACGGTTCCGAAACGGCGGGAATCGAGATACCACCAGTAATCTTTTTTTGATAGTCCGCTCTCATCCATCCTTGATTCGAGAACTTCAAGGCGCTCTTCACGCTGGCTGCCTCCTATCAGTTCGCCCACCCCCGGAACAAGTATATCCATTGCGGCAACGGTTCTGCCGTCATCGTTTACTCTCATGTAAAACGGCTTAATGCTTTTCGGGTAATTATAGACGATGACCGGTTTATTGAAATGCTCTTCGGCAAGAAAATGCTCGTGCTCGGACTGCAGATCTTTTCCGAAGGAGACTTCGTACTCGAATTTCTTCCCGGATTCGGCAAGAATCTTTACGGCCTCTTCGTACGGTAATCTAACAAAATCAGACGAAGAAATTATTTCAAGATTATTATACAGATTGGTGTCAACATATTTAGCGAACAACTCAAGATCATCGCTGCATTCAGCGAGAGCATAATGCGCCAGGTATTTTATTGTCTCTTCACCAAGCGCCATGTTGTCGTTAATATCCCCGAAAGCGATTTCGGGTTCCAGCATCCAGAATTCAGCCGCGTGCTTTCGTGTGTTTGAGTTTTCAGCCCTGAACGTCGGACCGAAAGTATAGACATCTCCCAGGGCGAGCGCAAACATTTCGGCAGACAACTGGCCTGAGACTGTCAGGTTTGCCTGTTTTCCGAAAAAATCTGAGGAGAAATCCGTTTTACCGTCAGTCTTCGGAATTTTGTCCGGGTCCATGACTGTAACCTTAAACATCTCCCCTGCGCCTTCACAGTCAGAACCGGTGATTATGGGCGTGTGAATATATTGAAAGCCTTTATCCTTGTAAAGTTTGTGTATGGCAAATGACATCGCCGATCTTATGCGGAAAGCCGCGCCGTATTTATTTGTCCGGGGTCTTAAGTGCGCTATAGTCCTCAGGTATTCGTCGGTATGCCTTTTCTTCTGAAGAGGATAGGAGTCGGGCGCGATGCTTATAATGTCGATTTTTGCTGCCTGAACCTCCCATTTCTGCCCGCCCCCTTTTGATTCTACAAGATTGCCAAGGACTGTCACGGCGGAGCCGGTTGGAAGCTTCTTTATATCTTCGTAATTGGACAGGTTTTTATCTGCTATTATCTGAGCATTTTTCAGGCACGAACCATCATTGATTTCTACAAATGAGAATCCGCCTGAATCACGTCTTGTCCTGACCCATCCATTTATAAGTACATCTTCAAGGGGTGCATCCGAATTTAAAAGAGATAAAATTTTATATTTTTTCATAATTTTTTGCTTTTTGTTGTTCGGGATTTTATAAAATCGTCAGTTTTTTTAGACTTTTTACAAAACTGACATCCAAAAACGATAAGCATCTTTTCCTTTCTTATTGGTACGATGTGATATATAATACTTTACCTTTTTTTCCAATTAAATGATTTACTTGATTTTGAACTTTTCTGTAAAGAGTTTTTGATAAATACTATGATTTTGAAAAATATTAACGATATTCTGCCGCTTGTTGAGCAGCCGAGCCGGTATTTAGGTTCGGAAATAAATGCGGTAAAGAAAGATTATGCAGGAATAAAGCTTTCCGTAGCCCTTGCATTTCCCGACCTGTATGAAGTCGGTACTTCCCATTTCGGGCTTCAGATACTGTATCATATTCTGAATAAAGAGGCTGAGATAGCTGCAGAAAGGGTTTTTGCGCCTGCCGTTGATTTCGAGGCATATCTGAGGTCTTCAGATACGCCTCTTTGTTCCCTTGAGACCCGCAGGCCTCTTAACAGATTTGATATAATCGGTTTCAGCCTCCTCTATGAGCTGAATTTTACAAACATACTCACAATGCTGGATCTTGCAAAAATTCCCTTTTTTGCAAGGCAAAGGGATGGCTCCCATCCTTTTATAATAGCCGGCGGTCCATGCACCTGTAATCCGGAGCCTGTTGCTGATTTCTTTGACGCTGTTGTTATCGGAGACGGGGAAGACGTAATTGTTGAAATGGCAAAAGACTGGATTCAATGGAAAGAAGCTTCGGGCAAAGATAGAGACGCTCTGTTAAAAAGATGGTCTCAGATAGAAGGTGTCTATATACCTTCTTTTTTTGAAGCAAAGTATGACGAAAACGGATTTCAGACTGTCTTGCCGCTGGATTCAGGTTACAAGAAAGTAATCAGGAGCATAATAAGGGATCTTGATATCGCGCCTTTTCCTGATGTACCGGTGATCCCTTACGGCAGGCCTGTTCATGACCGGCTTCGTCTTGAAATATCCCGCGGATGCTCAAGGGGTTGCAGGTTCTGTCAGGCAGGGATGATATACAGGCCTGTCAGGG
>CAZOEH010000037.1:0-14097 GCA_964578785.1 uncultured Desulfonema sp.
CGCATTTATTCTTATTCCCGCTCCGGCAAGCTCTTTTGCCATGACCTTTGTAAGCATTATCACTCCTGCTTTTGCAACCGCATATGCTCCGTTGAAAATCGGGGGGACTTTTGCGGCTCTCGAAGAGGTGTTTATTATGCTTGCCTGCCTTCCGAACATCATGGGAAGCACGGCTCTGGTGACCCGGAAGACGCTATGGAGATTTACGTCAATGGTTTTCATCCAGGCGTCTTCGTCATATGTATGAACCGCATTCGGCACTCCGAAAGATGCGCCGGCATTATTGCACAGGATATCTATGCTGCTGAAAGATTCTTTGACGGAGGAGACCATGTTCAGAATTGATTCTTTGTCCGTTACATCAAGATTAACGGATATGGCGTTGACAGCGAATTCTATTTTAAGGCTTTTTGCTATTTCCGCCATCTCCTCCAGCGTTCCTGTTTTAACAGGATCACCCGGCGAAGTTTTTTTGCCTAGATCCGCAATGATGATATTGCATCCTGATTCTGCCAGTTTTCCGGCAATGGCGTATCCTATGCCGGTTCTTTTCCCGGCGCCGGTTACAAGAGCGGTTTTTCCTTTCAAATCACTGTACATTTGTTCCTCCGGAAATGAAGTTATTAAACGGAAACCTTTATATAACATCCGCTTTAAGTCTGCCCATATTCCAACCCGGCCGATGCGGGTTATTCAAAGTTGTCGAATACCGTTCGATAAATAAATAATAATTGAGTATCGAAAGCCAGTCAATAAAATAATATATTCCTGTTTTTTTTCTTGACAAGAGGAATCATATAAGAAATAATTCCTTCACTATAATTAATTAGTGAAGGAAATCTTTCATGCCAATAAACACTCTTCTTTCAGACAATCGGATTCAACTGACCGAGGCACAGAAACGCGCGGTCAAGTATATCATGGACCATTACGATGAGTCGATCTTCCTGACAGCATCGAAGCTTGCCAAAAAGGCCGGGGTAAGCGAAGCTACCATCGTGCGGCTTGCACAGGTTCTGGGTTTTGACGGTTATCCGAAGCTGCAGCAGATGCTCCGGAAAAATCTTCAGAACCGTCTTACAACGGTCAACCGGCTCGAACAAACAGTTAAAAACATCCGGACGGATGGAGATATCCTAACCAGGATCATACAGGAGGATATCCGGAACCTTTCCGAAACACTCCGGGATATCTCTCTGGAAACATTCCACAAGGCCGTTACCGATATGAAGAATGCCAGGCGCATTTACGTAGTGGGTCTACGTGGAGCCCATGCCCCGGCTCTTGTTCTGGCCCTCTACCTCCGATTTTTGCAAAAACAGGCATCGGCGGTTATCCCCGGCTACGGGGACGTCTGGAATACTTTGCACGGCATGACCAGCGATGATCTGGTCATCGGCATCAGTTTCCCGAGATACACCCGACTGACCATTGAAATACTGGAATACGCCAAGGAAAACGGCGCCCGTGTCGGCGCTATCACCGATTCTGTCATATCTCCGCTCGCCCGAAATGCAGACTGGGTTCTGCCTGTCCATTCCAGACTCGACTCCTTTATCGAATCTTTTACAGCAGCCATGAGTCTTGTCAATGCCCTGCTCACGGAGCTGAGCGTCCAGAATCCTGAAGAGACGAAGAAGGCCTTGAAAGAAAGAGAATTCCTCTGGCAGAAAAAAGAGATTTACGTCCTTCCCTTCGCAGATTACAAGAAAGGTCGAAAGAAAATATCCCCTCTATAGGCAGCATCAGTCTGCTCCGGATTGAGTAAATCAACCGTTTGTACGCGAAGTAATAAGTTTATTCTTACAGTTGTGACATCAATAATCAAATACAAGGAGAATGTCATGTCATCGTTAAACCGTCTTTTTAAACCTGCCTCCATCGCGGTTATTGGAGCCTCCGAGGTTCCCGGCAAGGCGGCTGAAAGACGAACGAGGAGTTTGATCAAGGGAGGTTATCCGGGGAATATTTACCTCATCAATCCAAAGCGGGATACTTTGTTTGGAAGGAAGGCCTACCCCTCGATACTCGATATTGGCGGGGAAGTGGACCTCGTCATGGTCGTGGTCGCACCGAAATTTATCCCACAAGCCGTGGCAGACAGCGTTAAAATGGGTGCAAAAGGAATCGTTATAATTACAGCAGGGCTTGGCGAAACAGGTGCAGAAGGGAAAAGTATCGAAAAGGAGATCCTGCAGATCGCCGCCGGAGGAGGCGCCAAGATCATCGGCCCCAACTGTTCGGGTCTCTTCTCAGCCTCCGCCAGGATGAACCTTCTGGGTGTTCCTCCGATTAAAAATGGTCCTCTGGCTGTTATCGCCCAGAGCGGCAACATCATCGACTCAATCACTCACTATGCCGATATGCGTGGGGTAGGGCTCAGCCATATAATATCCGCCGGAAACGCGATCGGCGTCCAGTTCCACGAATACATAGACTACCTCGGACAGGATGAGCAGACCAGGGCAATACTGATGTACATGGAGGGAATAAAGGACGGCGGCAACATAGTCCGGATAGCGCGGGAAGTTTCCAAGCGCAAACCGATCATAATCCTCAAAGTCGGACGGAGCAGTGCCGGCGCAAGGGCTGCAGCATCGCACACCGGATCCCTTGCTGCCAATGATGCGGTCGTGGATGCGGCCTTCCGCCAGGCGGGAATCGTTCGGGTCGGGAACGTGGACGAAATGTTCGATGTGGCCATCTCGTTTGCCAACATGCCCATGCCGAAGGGTAACCGGGTCGCCATCGTTTCGGAGGGTGGCGGTGATAACTCTGTTGCCGCAGACAATGCCGAACATTATGGGCTGGAGGTCCCCGTGCTTCCGCAGACAACTCAGGACAGGATCCGTCCTTTCCTGCTCGCCGGAATGCCGGCATCGAATCCGATCGATTATGGCGGAACCGCCGAAGAGAACCCCGACATGATCAACAAGGTTGTAGAAGTTCTCATGGAGGAGCCGTGCGTAGATTCGGTTTATGTAACGGGATTTTTCGGAGGATTCAAGGAGATCATAGCCCCGCACGTCGGGGATCTGGAAGAGAAGACCTCCCGGGAATTGATCCGCCTGATGCGGCAATACAAAAAACCGATCGCCATCCACACCTCCTTTGCCCAGGCTCCTTTCCGTTCCATGGGAATCCTTGCTGAAAATGGCGTCCTGCTCACCCCTTCCTCGGAGCGGGCCGCTCAGTGCCTGGCCTATATGGCCAAATTTGCAACCAGACGGGAAAATCTTGGCCTTGCAAAGCTTCTCCCATCCGTTCCCGCGGATGTAAACAAAGCCCATGCCATGATCGAGGCAGTCAAGAGGGCGGACAGGATAAACCTTCTGGAGACGGAGGCGAGGGAGCTTCTCTCTCTCTACAATATCGCCCTGCCTCCGGCCACACTTGCAAAAACTGCAGATGAAGCAGTCGAAGCAGCGGCCGCCATCGGCTTCCCTGTCGCCCTGAAAATCGTCTCTGATAAAATCATCCACAAGTCCGAAGCCGGAGGAATTCTCCTGAACCTGGAAAACAGGGAGGCCGTTAAAGATGGTTTCGCAAAGGTCATCGCAAACGCCATCGGTTTCTGCGGACAGGATAAAGCAATGGGGGTACTTGTCGCGGCAATGGCGCCCCCGGGTCAGGAATGCATCATCGGCATGACCCGGAATCCCCAGTTCGGACCGGTCCTAATGTTCGGCCTCGGCGGCATTTTTGTGGAGATTTTAAAGGATGTCTCTTTCAGAGTAGCCCCTCCGACCGATCTCGATTTGGAGGAGATGATTCATGACATAAAGGGCTATCCCCTCCTGGCCGGTGCAAGGGGGCAGAAGCCTAAAGACACGGGCATCCTTAAGGATATCCTGCAGAAAATTGCAAGGCTGGCCGCCGATCATCCTGAGATTCAGGAAGTGGATATCAATCCGGTCATCGTACACGAACAGGGAGCGTCCGTCGTCGACGCACGCATCATCATCGGTTAAGGAGGATTATCATGACTTTTGAGTGCATCATTTACGAGAAGAAAGAAAACGTTGCCATTATCACCCTGAACCGCCCCCAGGTGCTTAATGCCATGAACAAGCAGCTCTGGCTCGATGTGGAGCGTGCTCTCGATGACGCGCTTGAGGATAAGGGCGTTCGTGTCCTCATCTTCACAGGAACGGGGCGGGCTTTTTCCACCGGCGCGGATCTGAAGGACTCCAAGGGCAGGTCTCTTACGGCCTACCGTGATTACCTGGTCCATCTTCAGGAAATCTCCCGCCGGATTATCCGCTATCCGAAGCCGACGATAGCAGCGGTGAACGGCTTCGCCCTGGGAAGCGGCTATGAACTGGCCCTGGCCTGCGACATCCGGATCGCCGCCGAAGGAGCGAAGTTCGGCTCCCCTGAAGCGCGGGTCTCATCCTCAGTGACTGGAGGCGCAATGAGACTCGTTCAGGATCTTGTGGGACCGGGCAAAGCCAGGGAGTTGCTCTTCACCTGCGAGTACATCGACGGGAGAGAAGCGGAACGGATCGGCCTGATCAACAAGGCAGTTCCCGGTGAGCAACTAATGGAGGAGACTATGGCTATGGCCGGAAAGATAGCCGCCAATTCCCTCTTCTCCATCAACCTTATCAAGAAGGGGCTCAACATGGCCCCGGAGGTCAGCCTGGAGGCGCTGATGGACTACGAGGTCGAGGCCTGTCTGGCGACAGTATCGGCCCCGGAACGTCTTGAAAAGCTGGAGGAGTTTTCGGACCGGAAGAAATAGCAGAGAAGAAGAAAATCATGAAACAAAAAAATCCAACATCAAAGAAGGGAGAAATCATGAAACAAAAAAATCTAGTTATGTCTGTGTTATTTGTCGCGGCGCTGTTCTTCACCACGGAATGTCTGGCCGGAAAGGCAAATTATCTTTTTGCAACAGGAGGCGTGTCCGGCACATTCTATCCTCTTGGCGGCGCTATTGCCCAGGTCTGGAATAAGAAGATCCCTGATCTCAACGTCACGGTCCAGGCCACGGGCGGCTCAGTTGAGAACATCCGTCTTATGGGAAACAAGAGCGCTGAAGTTGCCATCTCGATGAACGACATTGCTTTCTACGGTTACAACGGCCTCGAGGTCTTTAATGCCAAGAATGAAAAATACACGAACTATTCGGCAATCGGTAACGTTTACCCCGATGTCATCCAGATATTTGCCCGCAAGGACGGCCCGATCACTAAGATTACCGATCTCAAGGGGAAAAAGGTTTCCGTGGGGCCTCCCGGAAGCGGGACGGAAATCAGCGCCCGCCAGATCCTCGGCATTATCGGAATGGATTACAAGAAGGGTAAAGATATAAATCCGTTATACCTATCCTATGCGGAGTCAGCGGATCAGTTCAAGGACAATCATGTAGATGCCTGCTACTTCGTCGTGTCAGTCCCTAATGGTGCGCTTCAGGATATCAACGTTATGCATCCCGTCCAATTCTTAGAAATCGACGATGAGCTGTTTTCAAAGATCATCAAGCCCTATCCTCTTTACGCCCGTTTCGAGATCCCTGCAAACGCATACCAGGGGCTGGCTAAGCCCGTCAAGACCATAGCCGTCTACTCCAGCATCCTGGTCAGAAACGACCTTCCGGAAAATCTCGTCTACCAGATGACAAAAGTCATGTATGAAGAAAACGCCGCCATAGCGCAGGCGCATGCCGCAGGAAAATATCTGAAACTTGAGAATGCCATCGGCGGTGTCGCCGTACCGTTCCATCCCGGCGCAATCAAGTATTTCAAGGAAAAGGGTATCATGAAATAGCGAATCACTCGTTTTGTCTTACCAACTCTCCGCTCTCCGGTTCGGCCGGTTAGCTGCAGCCGGGACCGGTAGCGGGGATCCATTTAGCGGGGGGGGAAGTTCAATGCATGAAATAACGCCAAAACCGTCGGAAGCTGATATCATGGTCGAGGTTGACGCCATCCTCGAAAAATATGACCCGGAGGCCCGTTATCTTAAACTGACCGGCCACTGGGTCACCCTGGTCAAGATAATTGCCGTCTGCTTCTCATTTTTCCAGCTTTATACAGCCATGTTCGGGCTTCTGGAAGCCCAGATCCAGCGGCCCACGCACCTGATGTTCTCCCTGACACTTATCTATCTTCTCTACCCGACCCGTAAGCCCAAAAGGGCCGGAAACGGCGGCCTGCAGATTCATCCCATGGACATCATACTTTCCATCCTGAGTATTGCAGTAGCCTCCTATTCGCTTTTTACCTATCAAAACCTGATGGAGAGCGCCGGCCTGTACTCCACTACCGACTATATCATGGCTGTGCTCGGCATCCTGCTCACCATGGAGGCAACACGCCGGATCGTCGGACTGCCCATCGTTATAATCGCCTCCTGCTTCCTGCTTTATGCCTATCTGGGCCCCTATTTCCCGGGTTTTCTCAACCACCGCGGATACGAGATCAAGCGCATCGTCACCCACATGTGGTTCACCACTGAGGGGATCATGGGGATTCCTCTGGGCGTTTCCGCCACTTTCATTTTCCTGTTTATCCTGTTCGGCGCTTTTCTGACCAACACCGGAATAATGACCTTTTTTATCGACATTTCAAACGCTATTGCAGGATGGGCCGCCGGAGGTCCGGCCAAGGTGGCCGTTCTTACCAGCGCCCTGGAAGGCACGGTATCGGGCAGTTCGGTCGCTAATACCGTGGGATCGGGAAGTTTCACCATCCCACTTATGAAAAGCCTCGGTTACAAGCCGGAATTTGCGGGTGCCGTCGAGGCGGCCGCCTCGACCGGGGGACAGATTATGCCGCCCGTCATGGGAGCGGCGGCCTTTCTGATGGCGGAATTTATCGGCCTGCCATATATCGAAATCGCTAAGGCTGCGGCCATTCCCGCCCTGCTTTACTTTACCGGGATATGGACGGTGGTTCATTTTGAAGCAAAAAAATGCGGCCTGAAGGGACTCTCCCGTGACCGGCTTCCCAACCTCTGGAAGGTCCTGAAAAAGGACATCCACCTGATCTTGCCGCTTGTAGCCATTATTTACCTTTTAGTAAAAGGGTTCACGCCTATGCGGGCGGCCCTTGGGGGACTTGGTCTCTGCATCGTGGTAGGCACACTCCGCAAAGCCACCCGGCTGAATTTCACAAAACTTCTCGACACTCTGGAAACCGGCGCCCGCAGCGCCCTTGGGGTGGCGCTTGCCTGTGCCACAGCCGGCATAATAGTCGGAGTCGTAACCCTGACAGGACTGGGCCTCAAGATGGGAGACGGCCTTCTGGCCCTGTCCGGCGGATTCCTGATCCCGACCCTCATCTTCACCATGATCACCTCACTGATCCTGGGTATGGGCGCCCCGACAACGGCAAATTATATCATCACCTCCACCTGTGCGGCGCCCGCTATTCTTGCGCTAGGCGTCCCTGTGCTGGCTGCTCACATGTTCGTCTTCTACTTCGGGATCATCGCCGATATCACTCCTCCCGTCTGCCTTGCGGCATTCGCCGGAGCAGCCATAGCCAAGGCGGACCCGATAAAAACGGGAATAAATGCATCGAAGCTCGCCATCGCCGCTTTCCTTGTCCCGTATATTTTTGTTCTGAGTCCACAGCTGCTTCTCATAAATACTACACCATGGGAAGTCATCCAGATCATCATAACCGCTGTCATTGGAATGATCGGGATCGGCGCAGCGGTGGAGGGCTGGTACTGGACCCGTATGTCCTGGTGGGAGAGAATCATCATCCTGGCAGGCGGATTGCTGCTGGCGATACCGGGCACTTTGACCGATCTTATCGGCCTCTGTCTCGTAGTCCTTATCTCTGTAATCCAGTATTACCGGACCGGTAAGGGAAAGACCCTCGCAACGATTTGAAGCCCCCCGCAGCAAAGTTCGGAAATCGCGCTAATTTTTGCATTCCAGCCATACTTCGTGAGACCCCGGCAGGGCAACCGCCAGATGGTTCCCTGGAGATCGGCGTTGAGTTATGTGTCTTGATCTGGCTGAGACGGGCAGTAAATCGTAAGGTTGAGCAATGCAATTCCGAAAAGCCGTCCACCGTTATAAAAGGACGGCTTTTCGATTAATAATTTTATTACTTTTTTTAATCAAAGGCCATTCCCGTTTTCCATACTTCCCAGACTTTTCCGACAAGACCTGCGCCCGGCTTGAGGGTCATCTTGCCGGGCTTCCATCCCGAAGGAGTTGCTTCCGTGCCTTTACTGTTTCTTACCAGCTGAAATGCCTGAATTTGTCTCAAGGATTCATTTATGTTTCTTCCGACCGGAGGCGTCAATACTTCGAATCCCTGTATTACGCCGTCAGGGTCAATTATGAACCGGCCTCTTGTTTCTACACCGGCATCTTCGTCATACACGCCATATATGGAACCTACTTTACCTCCACCGTCCGACAACATGGGAAATGGAACTCCGCCTGAAATCATTTTTGAAAGCTCGTGATCATTCCACATTTTATGAACAAATACGCTGTCTATGCTCATAGCAAGCACTTCAGCGCCTAGTTTTTGGAATTCGGGAAATTTTTCAGCAACTGCTGAAATTTCGGTGGCTCAGACGAATGTGAAATCACCCGGATAAAAACACAAAACCACCCATTTGCCCGGGTATTCAGACAATTTAATGTTCACAAATTTTCCGTTTAAGTACGCCGGCGCAGAAAAATCAGGCGCTTTTCTTCCGACTTTTATCATGGCAGCAACCTCCTTTGGCTTTTTGTTATCCTCTTTTTCTTCCAGAACGGCAGCTTCTCCCACAGGTCCCCCGGTTGGGCGGGCACAGCCCGGTTTAAATTCTTCAGGCATGGTTCGATCTCCTCTGTTATAGGATGGAGCTACGCCAGTTTCTTTCCGGCTCCGGGGCCTGGTGACAGGCCGAAAATCTCTTCAATTTTCATCAATACAATTCCCTTTGATTTTAACGGGAAACCGGCCTTCATGCTCTTCTCCGCGATCCAGGCGGCTGTCTCTTCATACAGCTTGCCGGATGTTTCAATGGTTACATTGCCCTTGAGCTGATATCCTTCATGGCCTTCCCAGAAAGAAATCGCCATTTTCGGGTTGGCTTTAAGGTTGGCCAGTGTTTTGTTGAAAAACTGGTCCGAGATGAGGATTGTCTCGTTGTCGATGATTTTTTTAGCGCCTACGGGAATGGCATTGGGCATACCGTCCTCTGTTGCTGTTGCAATGATTGCGGTTGGTACTTTCCTGAATAATTCCATCATGCGTTCGGTCATTTTTGCCATTTGCTGTTCGCTCCTTTTACGGTGTGATTAAAAGTTGCAGGTGATCATAACCGGACTGGTCGTGTGCTACAATCCGGACGGTTTACGTGTTACTGACACAGAATAATATATTCCTTGACACTGCTTAATCTGCTGCCGGATAATCAGATATATCGGTTTGGCAAAAAGTCCGGAAAATTCCCAGCCCTCCACGGGGGAGGTTTGGGTGAGGTTGTAAAGAGAGGTGAAATTCACTTTTTATTCACAATCAAAATATTATTCTGATTAAAGAGGAATGATTTAGAATGGAAAACAGGCCACTCCTCCTTGGCGCCCACTTTTCAATTTCAGGCGGGCTTCATGAGGCTTTGCGCGAAGCAAAGAGATATGGCTGCTCAGCGCTTCAGATATTTACCAAAACATCCCGCTCATGGAAAGAGCGCACCGTTTCAGATGAAGAGGTCGAACTCTTCAAACAGACCAGACAACAAAACGGGATTAAATACATTGCATCTCACACTTCCTATCTTATAAATCTTGCCGCACCCGATTCCGGGAATCATTCCCTGTCCCTTGATGCGCTTGAGCAGGAACTTATCAGGTCCTCGGCGCTGGAGATCCCCTTTGTAGTCCTTCATCCCGGCTCACATCTGGGTTATGGCGAAAAAAAAGGAATAGACAGGATTGCAGCTGGCATAAACGGAATATTTGAAAAAAATCCGGGGATAAAGACGCGCCTTTTGCTCGAAACAACATCGGGGCAGGGCACAGGAACAGGACACACCTTTGAACAGCTTAATGAAATAATTAAGAAGATAAAACGGAAGGATAAAACAGGGGTTTGCCTTGACACCTGCCATATCTTCGCCGCAGGCTATGACATCAGAACAAAGGAATCATACCTTGAAACAACAGATGCATTTGACAGGCTCATCGGCCTTGAAAAACTTTTCCTCATACATCTTAATGACTCGAAAAAAGGCCTCGGTTCGCATGTTGACAGGCACGAGCATATCGGAAAAGGAGAAATCGGGGTTGATGCTTTCAGGCTGATTATGAACGACATGCGGCTGGCCGGTATACCGAAAATAATTGAAACACCTAAGACCGCAGGCGGAAAAGACTGGGACAGGATTAATTTGAGAAAATTACGGCTTATGCTTTCGTAAAAAATCAAACAGCCCTCCGGCGGTGAAGGGCATGCTTGATTTTGAAAAATTTGGCAGGGTCTATCGGGTTTTTGTTTCGCTTTTTAAAAGATATTTAAGACCTTCGAGGGTTCCTTTCCATCTCGTATCTTCACCTATCATAATAGCAACCGTAATACTTTTTTCAACGCTTACCTCTATTATAATCTCCTGGTCGGCAATTCTGAAAACAGCTTCTCCCCATCTCTCTGCCGGAAGGCCTGATGTTTCACAATCGTAATCGGTTCGTAACTCTCCCGTCATTCTTATTTCGCTCATAAATCAATCCTTTCTTTAAATCCTTATGAACTTGCTGCAGGTGCGGCTTAATATAAAAGCCGGGTGCTGC
Organism: uncultured Desulfonema sp.; assembly: GCA_964578785.1. GTDB lineage: Bacteria > Desulfobacterota > Desulfobacteria > Desulfobacterales > RPRI01 > RPRI01. The sequence goes on from CAZOEH010000037.1 coordinate 10,751, forward strand.
AAGGGTTCAGATCAATTAAATTTTAAAGTATAACCCTGTTCCGGAGCAAATGCGGAGTATCCTTTCTCCCTCAGAAGACCTGCGAATGAAAGCGCCTGTTCTTCTTCCCCGTGGACAACAGCTATTTTTTTTATTTGAAGGCCCGATTCCTTTACAAACCTCATCATTTCATTTTTATCGCCGTGAGCGCTGAAACCTCCCAGTTTCACTACACGGGCTTTCAGCGGGTATTCCTTGTTTAAGATCTTAAGAAGAGGCGGCTCTCCCTTTCTTCCTGATTGCTCGTATTCAAGTCCTTGATCCTGAATACGGCGTCCAAGAGTGTTTTCGGCCATAAATCCGACTATTAGAATAGTATTTTTCGGATTATGGATCTTGTATCTGAGGTGATGAAGGACTCTTCCGGCTTCACACATTCCCGAAGCGGTAATTACAATATGCGGCCCGGTGTCACGCATAAGAGCCATTGATTCGTCGACAGAAGCTGTGAAATTAACCTGCTCAAAAGAAAAAGGATTTTCTCCTTTTGAAAGAAATGTATCAATTGTTTCTCTGCTGTATACTTCCGGGTGTTCTCCGAAAACTTTTGTTATATTCGCCGCAAGCGGACTGTCGACATATACCGGGAGTTTCGGGGTTTCACCTTTATCATAGAGTTCGTGCAGAACGTATAAAAGCTCCTGAGTTCTCCCGAATGCGAAAGAGGGAATGATTATCACTCCTCCTCTTTTGACGGTGTCATTTATCACTTCTTTCAGCCTGGGCATGAGATCTCCGATGGGCTCGTGTACCCTGTTGCCGTAAGTGCTTTCCATGATAAGAAGGTCTACGTTTCTGTCTTCCTCCGCAAATGAAGAATTGGGATTCTTTATTATAGGTTTATCGTATCTTCCGATGTCTCCCGTGTAGCAGACGGTAAATTTCCCGCCTTTTCCTGCGATCTTTATTATCGAAACCGCGGAACCGAGAATATGACCTGCTTCGTAAAAAGTGCATGTTATTCCGTGTCCTATCTCAACCGGCACACGATAGGGATAGCCGTCAAAGCTCGCGAGCGCCTGTATTGCATCATCAGACGTGTATAGAGGGCTGATATATTCAAGATTGTTTTCTCTTATAACTTTTTGAATGTTTTCTGTGTTGAGTTTATTCCCTTCTATCTTGAGAAGCGCCCTTATATCATTATCCTTATTTTTTTTGTTTGGAGCATTATTGTTATTTCCGGATCCTGACCGTAAAGCGGAACGAGCGGTCTTATAATTGAGATAATTTGCATCGGACTCCTGTATATGCGCGGAATCGGGAAGAAGATATCCGCAGGCATCCACTGTCGGCCTTGTGCAGAGGATTCGTCCTGTATAATTGTTTTTGGTTAATAACGGAATTCTGCCGGAATGGTCTATATGAGCGTGTGAAAGCACGAGATTCGTAATGGAATCCGTATTAAAAGGAAAGTCTCTGTTTTTTTGTTCCGTTTCCTTTCTCCTGCCCTGGAACATGCCGCAATCCAGAAGAATACCGTCCGATTCTGTTTTAATCAGATGCATCGAGCCGGTGACCTCTCTTGCGGCTCCGTAAAAAGTGATCTGCATTACTTCTCCTTCAACTGTTCGGTAAAAAATTCCCGGGATATAATCCTGCCGTCAGCAATCTTTCCGGCAATAAACAAAATCCGGCGGCTTTTTGTAAAGTCTTTATGAATTTGGAGCCCGACTATAGGTGAAAGACGTCTTGCGTGTCAAGCAAGATGGCTTATCCTGCAATACGGTCCATTCAACATCAAAACCGTTGGTTACAACCGATGCAATGTGGCGTCCGAAAAAATAGTGCCTTATTTCCCATATTTTGTCTTTATAGTTAACTATAAGAGAGTCGTCGCCTGATATTTTCTCAATGCGGCATCCTGAAAGACCGCTGATTCCGGTTCCTGCGGCCTTTAATACGGCTTCCTTGGCTGTCCAGAAGCGGAAAAAAAGATGCTCCCTTTCGGAATCCGAAAGAGCCCATTCTTCAGGGCCGGCAATTTTGTTGCACAACGCCTTTGAGCAGGGCTTGATTTTTTCAATATCAATGCCTGTTTCCGTCTGCGCGATTACTCCGCCCACATATTCGGTTTTGTGAGAGACAGACCAGAAATTGCCTTCAAAAGGGACAGGCGCCCCGTCCTCATTTTTAGTAAGGCAGCCAAGGCTGACTCCGCTTTTGGCTGAAGAAATTTCGAGTGCAAATCTTGCAAGGGCGCTTAACGCCTCAACTTTTTTTCTTCCTGTAAGATTTCTTTCATGTTCCGGCACTGCAAGAATGACCGGGAATAAAACTTTACTTTTTGACGTCTGCTTCACTTAGAATTATCCTGCAATCGGCTACCGTTGAGCCCTGTTCATGGGCAAGAAGCGGGTTTATATCCATTTCAAGTATTTCGGGATGATTCAGACACATTTCCGAAAGGCTGACAATGGATTTTTCGAGAGATTCAATGTCGCAGACTGGTCTTCCCCTGAAGCCCCTGAAGAGCTTGTATCCTTTTATACTCCGGACCATCCTGCGTGCGGAGTTTCTCCCCACAGGCGCGAGCCTGAAGACGACATCCTGGAAAAGCTCAACGAATATTCCGCCGAGCCCGAACATCAGCAGCGGGCCGAAAACCGGATACCTGTTCATTCCGAGAATTACTTCCTCTCCTTTTTTTGCCATCTGCTGAATAAGGACTCCTTTAATTTCAGCCTTCGGGTCGAATAGAGACGCCTTTTTAATTATTTCATCAAATGTTTTTAACACATTCTCCCGGTTTTCAATTCCGAGCGCCACTCCGCCTGCATCCGACTTGTGAAGGATCTGCGGAGAAACAATCTTCATTGCGACAGGGAAGATAACAGTTTCAGCTATTTGTGCCGCTTCCTCTCTAGTCGTTGCAAGCCCGGCAGGGAGTGTTTTAAATCCGTAACATTCCAGCAGTTTTCCGCCTTCAATTTCGCCCAGTTTCAATTTGCCTTCAGTAATACAGTTTTTAATTATTGAATCCGCTCGTTCTTTATCGTGTTTAAGGTTATATGGGGCGAGTTGCTGGCGGTTAAGCCAGGTTGAATACTGATAGAGAGCGCCGAGAGACTTGGCGGCGTTTTCAGGAAATCTGAAAACAGGAATTCCATGTTCCTGAAGGTATTTTACGCCTGCGGATACGTCAAAAATGCCCATGAAGCAGCAGAGGACCGGTTTGCTGGAACGCCTTGCGATTCTTGCGATAGCTTCAGCGGTGCCGAGGACATTTGTCATTGATTGAGGAGTAAGTATGACAAGAGCTCCGTCGACACCCTCGTCCCTGATTACGGCAGCCAGCGCATTTTCAT
>CAZOEH010000038.1:0-13962 GCA_964578785.1 uncultured Desulfonema sp.
ATTTCTTGTGCTCTGTCCAGCTTCTCATTTTTTGGAAGATTTGCCGCACCATAAAGAATGTTCTGCAAAGCCGTCATGTGCGGAAAAAGCGCCAGATCTTGAAATACGTAGCCGAAAGGCCGCTTCTGCGGAGAAAAATTAGTTCCGGCTGAGCTGTCAAAGTATACGATATCATTGAGACTCACATGCCCCTTATCGGGTTTCATGAGGCCGGCGATTGACTGGAGAGTCATGGACTTGCCCGCTCCCGAAAAACCAAAGAGAACGGCCAGTTCATTGCCGATCCGCCATTCTATGTCGAGGGCAAAGTCATTGACTTTTTTCTGAAGTCTTACCTGCAAACCCATTAAATAATCCTCTTTGCGTACCTGTTTGCGATGTATAAAAAGACCCCGGACATCGCGGTCATCAGAGCAACCATCAAATGAGCCTTCGTCCATTCGCCGCTGCCTGCCAGGCTATAGATTGCAATGGGCATTGTGTCGGTCCGGCCCGGCAGACTCCCTGCAAGCATTAGCGTTGCCCCGAATTCGCCCATTGCACGGGCAAATGAGAGCACCGTACCGGCAACAATACCGCGCTTTGCGAGAGGGAGAACGACTTTCAATGCAGTATCGAACTCGGAATGCCCCAGGGTGTACGAGGCGTTGACAAGGTTCTTGTCAACTGACTCAATGGCAGCCCTCGTCGTTTTAATCATGAGAGGCAGTGCCACTACATAAGACGCAAGGACGGCCGCATACCAGGTAAACATGATAGTCCATCCCGTCCATTCATAGACAAGCCTGCCTATGAAGCCGTTTCTGCCGAAGAGTACGATCAGATAATAACCAGTGACTGTCGGAGGAAGAACCAAAGGCAGTGTGCAGAACATATCAACCAGTTCCCGGCCACTAAAATCTCTTCGCGCGAGAACGTAAGCGAGCGGTATCCCCGACAGGATAATGAGCGCCGTCGATACAAACGCTACCTGCAATGAGAGTCGCACAGAAAAAAGAACCGAGCCTTCCATGAAAGTCCTATTTAAAACCATGCTTCTGTAAGATTTCCCTGCCTTCCGGCGATAGCACAAAAGAAATGAAAACTTTTGCGTCTGCCTCGCTCTTTGTTCTCTTGACGACTGCGATGGGATAAATAACCGGCTTATGGCTGGTTTCAGGAGCGGTCGCGATGATTTTGATTTCTTTTAATCTCGCGGCTGCGTCGGTAGCATACACAACACCGGCGTCAACTTCGCCCCGCGCAACGTAATCGAGAACCTGTCGTACGTTTTCAGCGTAGATGAGCTTATCCTTTATGGAAGAGAGAATTGGGTAAAAACTAAAAATCTCTTCGGCATACCGACCGGCTGGAACAGTCTTCGGGTTTCCGATGGCGATCTTCTTGATTTCATTTGCACTCAACCCATCGAAGGATTTAAGAAATGTCTTTGCACCTGCAGGAACTATCAGGACGACACTGTTAGAAGCAAAGTCGGCAAGAGTTGTGGTAAGAATAAGCCCCTGCTTGTATGCTGCATCCATATCTTTTTGGGCTGCAGATGCGAATACATCCACAGGCGCACCACCGGCAATCTGTTTCACAAGGTCTCCCGATGCACCATAATTAAAGATGCACTTAGTTCCATATCGCGACTCATATAGCCGGCCTATTTCCCCGAATGCGTTCTTAAGGCTTATTGCTGCTGAGACTGTAATCTCTTTCGTGGAACCGGCAAATACAATTGATGGGACAGCCGAACAAAGAAATGCTGTAATTAAACAAAATCTGCCTAGTTTTTTCATAACATATAACATCTCGTATCCAATTCGCCATTTTGCACATTTTAATATCACGGGAAAACCAAGGCCTTTACGCTATGTCACAAATTACATAACGCGAGAGGTAAAGTCAAGTCGTAGTATAACAATTTTTATCGGCCATTTTCATCTCCTGTGCTTTCATCGCCGGGAATGCACGATTTCGACATGCTTCACCTTTTCCCTTCCCAAAACGCATAAGTATAGTTGAGAAATCTCGAATCTTTTTCGTAACAGTTATTCCTGATTCTAATGCTGGCCGTTGCGTGTATTTTATTGAATGTGTTCCGTTTGAAAAAAATGTGATGGGATAAGCGTCATATGGACAAAACAGCAGGGTTTTATGAGTCGATACAGGATAGGCTTGCTATTATAAGGCATGAGCTTTTAAGGCGTTTCCTCAAGCTCACTTTTGTCAATCGATTGTGGTTTTATCATGCGTTCAAGGCATATGGCGGTGTATAATGCGCCGGATATCATGATGTGGCGCTCCGGATTCATGGCTCCCATATCATTCGTCTGTCTGGGTGATTTTGGAAAGGATTTCATCCTGAAACAGCCGGTCCGATTCCATTGAGATGCGCCGGTGAATGTCCCTGTAGTGTTTAAGCATAATTTTTGCGAAAGGAGTCAACTGGGAGCCGCCGCCGGAAACACCGCCGATATTCCGGATCAATAGCTGCCGGCCTATCCGGTTTTCCGTAGCCGTTATTCTTCCCCATAAGGCCCGGTAGCTCATTTTCAACTCTTTCGCAGCAGCCTGAATCGATCCATGGCGTTCAATGGCTTCCAGCATTTTAAGACGCCCCAGGCCAAAGATAACCTCTCCCGAACCATCCTCAAACCATATTTTCGAGCGGATATACAACGGAACTTTTTTAACTCGCGTCATGACAGCCTTATAAATTCCTTGCCTGAAAATCAATATCCGGACTGTTTTACGGAAACCATTTATTCTTTTGTAATTGCCATTGAAAAGATATTTTCGCGGCAGGATTCTGAATACCGGAAACAGCCTCACCTCCGCAGTTTGTTTAATATCTCAATCAGACCGGATGAAACAAGAAAAATCTCCGGATTTCCTGAAAATCACTACAGATGATGAATGGTGCAACCCAGCGTGGCTTCAATTCGCTTTAGCGATTTAAGCGCATTTCCCCATCGCTTAAAAATGTTCCGGCAAGCTTCCGAGTCAGCACCATATTGCCGCAGTTTTGCCTTGAAACGCTCATCCATTCCGATTTTATGATCTTCCAGAATCCATTTATCGGCCAGAAAAACCACCTCGGCTTCCGTAACGGGGGCTCCCTTAATGGCCGTATAATCCATGTGAACCTCAACAATATCGGCAATACGGGGGAATGCCATCTCCCGAAGGATACGGGCCCCTTCGGCGGCATGGTGAGGACAACCTCTGGCCAGGTCATGAATGAGAGCAGAGGAAACTATTCGTTCTATATCCAGCCGGCAACCTGCCGCATTAAGAGCCGTTGCCATACGTTTGGACAGATCCGCTACTGACCGGCAATGTTCTATAATATTCTGTGAAACAGCCTGCCGGATCATCAACGCCCTGCATTCGTCACCAGAAGGAATGTCGTAGCAATCCAGGCAACCCAGCGCCCACTCATAATCCTCCGGAGTATCAATATCCTTCAGAACAAACCGGTCAGCAACCGGCACATTCATTACTTCGGCTTCATATGCATTCAGAAATTCCCTGAGACCGCCCTGCCCCATCCAGGTTTTAAGGGCTTTGATATGGATTCCGGAAATCAGGGGAGGATGTCCGCGGGTTCCTAAAAACACAGGGTAATAAACGCTTCCCTTCCCGGACTTGAAAGCGCTCTGCAGATCGATAAAAGTCTGGCGCCTGACCAGCGGTATATCTACCGGATGAATGAAAAAACCGGTGCAATCCTCCGAAAGGTCTGAAACGCCGGCAATCACGGATGAAAACATGCCCTGAGCAAAATCCGGGTTGAAAATTGATTTTGCGCCGCAATGCCCGGCGATCGCCATGACATCTGCGGTCCGATACCCTGTCACTACCCGTATATCCTGGATTCCTGCGGACCGGTAAAGCGCTATGATGCGTTCCAGAAACAGCATCTCTCCCAAAGGCAGGAATGGTTTGAAAGCGCCCAGTCTTGAGGAAAAACCCGCGGACAGGATTATGGCTGTAAGGACCGGTTTCCCCATACTACTTTACTGAACGGGCGTGAATCAGTTCCGCCACGATGCTGACAGCGATTTCCTCTGGTGTCTGAGCGCCGATGGAAAGACCGATGGGACAATGCACTTTTTCAAAGTCTGCGGCAGAAAATCCTTCTTTCTCCAGTGCCCGGTAAATGGCATCCCGTTTTTTCCTGGATCCGATCATTCCGGTATAGCCAGCCCCTGTTTTAAGAGCCTGTTGAAGAACTGTTTTATCATGAGCATGACCATGCGTCAGTATTACAAGATAGCTGTCCGGGTAAATTTGAAGACCTCCAAATGCATGTTCGAATGAGGTTAGAACCCGCACCTCATCAGCTTCCGAAAACCGGCTGCTGTTGGCAAATTCGATCCTGTCATCCAGAACTACTATCTTGAATCCAACCTTTTTTGCAAGTATGGCTGTTTGGAGGCTGACATGGCCCGCACCGAAAAGAAAGAGAGTCTCTCCCGTCAACACCGGTTCGATAAAAAACCTCCGGCCGCCTGAACGGGTCAGAAGAGGCACGCGCAACTCTTCAGAAATGGAATCTATTTCCGTTTTGAAATCATAATCTCCGGTAATCCCGCCATCCTGATTCACAATAGAACGCCTGACATGAAGACCGGTTGATTCGGATTCCAGCAGCTCGGAGACCATCAGCCCTTTTTGCCGTTTATCCAGCATCTGAAGCAAGCTTAAAAAGAATAAGCGGTTTTTTTCATCCGGCAAGATCGAATCTATCAGGATTTCCAGTTTTCCGCCGCAAATCATATCCGTGGCATCGGCAATTTCGGAAGTCAAATCAAAGGATTTGATCACGGCGCCCGGTTTACCGAACATTTTATGGGCTGTCTTCATAACGCTGGCTTCAATACGCCCCCCTCCGATAGTCCCCGCTGCAGCTTCATTGGCGCCCGTCAACATCCGTGTTCCTGCTGCTCTGGGTGTGGACCCTTCCGTATCCAAAACCAGGGCCATGACCAGCGGTTCTTTCCTGCTCAGTATTTCATGAACGGCGCTGACCCATTTTCTCATGGTTTACACTGCTCCTTTCGATTCTCGACATCAATTATTTACGGCTTTTCCGTCATATCCAAGGGCAATGGTATCCTCCCGCCGAATTGTCTCACCGTACACGAAGTTGACACGCGCCCAGATATATAGTTCAAATCCATTCTCTTTTGGAATCAAATATTTTTTGTAAATCATGAGCTGCTTTTTGAATGTGCTGAATGATGCTCTGGAGCACGGCATCTTCCATTGCGCCCGCAAAGCCAACCACCCACAAGGCCAGTTGCAGCCCCTTGTGATTTCCGACACTGACAGCAACGGCCCGGACACCAGGAAGATATTCTTCGTCATCAACAGCATATCCATTCTGACGTACCCGGTTGATTTCATTTATATAGTCATTTTTATCCGTAATTGTTTTTTTAGTGTGTTGGGGCAGATCTCTCTCTTGAATGAACTGAACCGCATGATCCAGCGGAAGGGAAGCCAGATACACCTTACCCAATGCCCCGGCCATCAGGGAAATGGCGGTTCCCGGCGGAGCGGACAATTTAAGCGATTTTTGGGATTCAGCGGTTGCCACTATGAATCCCCGGGACCTCCCCAAAACCCCCAGGAACACGGTTTCTCCAATCCGATCCCGCAAGGCTTCTATTATCGGCCTGGCCTTGTTGCTGATCTGGAAATAATTCCCGTTTTGAAATGCCAGATCCGCAACGGCAGGACCCAGTATAAATTTTTTCCCCACCGGGCCTTGTTCCAAAGCACCCACATTCAACAGCGACTGAATCAGGCCGTGGGTGGTGCTCTTGCTCCATCCCAGATTTCTGGCAAGATCGCTCAGACTCAGCTCAGCATGCGATTCAGCAACCGATTTCAGCATCTGAAACGCCCTTTGTACTGCAGGCGCCTGATACCCGGCATGCAATCCATTGTTTTTCATTTTACTCCATTTGTTCATTATAGTGAAAGTTATTATCTGTCTAACCTAAAATCTCCAGGTTAATTTGTAATTTTATTTTATACCAGTATGTTATGATCGACAGGCTGTCATAAGCGATATAAATGCGATTAACATCTCCCCGGTAAGTTAAAACGGTTTCTGGTTATATATAAATCAAAAATATTCCTTATGTCAATATTGACATAAGGAAACAAAGCTGTTATATAGCTAATCCATTCATTGGAATGAACCTCTTGTTAAAAAAATATACCGAATCTTCAGAATAACAACACGGAAGGTTTTTACCGGACACATGCTTTATCTTATGCGGCATGGCGCAATCGAGGCCACGGAGGAAAAGCGTTTTGTCGGACAGATTGACCTGCCTCTCAGCCCCTATGGCCGGAAACAGTCCGAACGGCAGGCCCGTCAGCTTAAAGATATTCCATTTTCAGGAGTATGGTGCAGCGATCTGAAAAGAGCTTATGAAACCGCTGCAATTGTTTCACAAGATCGCGGTCTTGCGATTCGATCGGCCCCGGAACTGCGTGAAATCAATCTTGGCCGGTGGGATGGTATGTCGATGAAACAAATCCGTGAGCAATTTCCGGATCTCTGGCAGGCACGGGGAGAGGATTTCGGTAACTTTCGGCCGCCAGGGGCAGAAAGTTTTGCCGATCTCCGGCAGCGGGCAGTCCCGTTTATCCGGCAAATCGCCGCCCAATCTGCCGGCAATACGCTTATCATCGCCCATGCCGGAGTCATCCGGGTGCTGCTTTGCGATGTGCTGCAAATGCCAATGTCACCTCTTTTCAGAATACACCTGGATTACGGAGGGCTGACGCTTATCAGAGATATCAATGGCATCTCTCAGGTCAGAGCGGTTAATCTCCTGCCCTGATGACACCTTACGACTTAACTTAGGAGAAGATCATGCTTTTACCCAAATTTGATTTCCATGAACCAAAAACCCTGAAGGAGGCCTGTCAGATACTTGCGCAATATGGCACAAAGGCAAAGCTGATTGCCGGCGGAACCGATCTCATGGTCAACATGAAGAAAAAAATACTTTCTCCGGAACAGGTGGTTTCAATTTCAAGAATCGGGGAATTGAAGAAACTGGATACATCCGGCAACAGTATACGGATCGGCGCATGTTTTACGGTAGCCGAGCTGAGTTCATCGGATATGATCCAAAAGCGGCTCAGCGCGCTCTGTAACGGCGCAAAAAATCTCGGAACTCCTTTGATCCGGAACCTTGCGACCATCGGCGGAAATATAGGGTCGGCAAGACCGGCCGCCGATCTGCCGCCATCACTGATGGCTTACGGCGCACAAGTTGTCCTGAATTGCATTTCCGGCGAAAGAACGCTTCCCCTGGAGAAATTCTTCCTGGGACCCGGATTCACAGCGGCAAAACCTGATGAAGTCCTTACCGAAATCCGGATACCCGCCCCGCAGCCCCGCTCGGGCGCCGGTTATATAAACATCGGCATCAGAAAAGGTCAGGACTGCAATATCGTTAACGTGGCCTCATTCATTGAGCTTGATAAAAACGGAATCATTCAGAACGCCAGGATCGTGATGGGATGCGTAGGCCCAATTCCCTTACGGGCCCGTTCCGCGGAAAATATTTTGGTCGGCAAAAAACCCGGAGAGGCGCTTTTTGCCGGAGCCGGAGCAGCTGCAGGTTCTGAGAGCGCTCCAATTGATGACTTCAGGGGTTCCGCCGCGTACAAGAAAGAGATGGTCGGAGTGTTGACCAGAAGAACGCTTGATATCGCATTCCACGAAGCCACCCATCGGCAATAAAGGGGGAACATTTATGAAAAGACTTATTCATCTGACAATAAACGATCGAAATTATGAAGTGGCCGTAGAGCCCAACCAGACCCTGGTCGACCTGCTCCGCTATCAGTTGGAACTGACCGGAACCAAAAAGGGATGTGAAATGGGAGACTGCGGGTCCTGCACCGTAATCATGGATGGTAAAACAGTCAATTCCTGTCTGGTTCTCGCGCTTCAGGCCGACGGCCGGAACATCAGGACAATTGAAGGGATGGAAACCGATCAGGGACTCCACCCGATACAGGAAGCATTTGTGGATAAAGGCGCCATACAGTGCGGCTTTTGTTCATCCGGAATGATTCTTTCCGCTAAAACCCTTCTGGATCAAAATCCCGGACCGAATGAAACCGAAATCAGAGGAGCCCTTTCCGGCAATCTCTGCCGGTGCACCGGATATCAGAAAATCATTGAAGCAGTCAAATCGGTATCCACGCAGAAATGAGAACAGGCTTTGTGTAGCCTGGAATTGGGAATTACAGAATTTATGATGAACTCATAAAAAGTCGAATGCGAACGGATTTGAGATTTCTGGGAAATAGATTTTTAAAGAACTGAGCGTTAAGAGAGCATATTCGGACTTTTTACGAAATCATCAATTTATGAATCATAAAATATCTGGAGAAATCACATGAGCGAATATACCGTCATTAACAGCAGGGCCGCAAGGCTGGATACACCGGACAAAGCCTCGGGAAAAGCTGTATTTATCGATGACATGAGAATGCCCGGAATGCTTTATGGCGCATTGCTTCAAAGCCCGGTTGCGCACGCCAGAATTGTAAGCATAGACACTGCAAAGGCCAGGAATCTTCCGGGTGTCAAATCCGTTGTCACCGCGGCAGAGGCAGGCCTGATCAAATACGGCGTCAGTCCCGCCAGATACGACGAGACGCTTTTCTGTCATGAGAAAGTCCGATATGTCGGGGATGATATCGCAGCCGTTGCCGCGGTGGATCTGGAAACCGCGCTTGAAGCCGTATCCCTGATAAAGGTAGAATATAAAGAACTGCCCGCAGTTTTCACCATTGAAGAGGCCATGGCAGAGGGCGCGCCGGTTCTGCATGACGAATACCCCGGTAACATCTGTGCCGAAGTGCATTCGGAATTCGGCAATGTAGAAGCGGCGTTCGCCGAGTGCGATCTCATCAAAACCACGACCTTTAAGAACAAGCGGCAGGACGCGGCTTTCATCGAACCCCAGGGGTGCATCGCTTCCTATGATCATTCCGGAAATCTGACCCTCTACAGCTCCACTCAGGTACCTCATTATGTCCAGCGCACCGTTGCCATGGTCCTTAAACTTCCGGTGGGAAAAGTCCGCGTGGTCAAGCCTTATGTGGGCGCGGGGTTCGGCATCAAGGCATCGGCCAACCCCCTCGAACTCTCGGCCTGCCTTCTCTCCATGAAAACCGGGAAACCGGTCAAGATGAACTACAACCGGGAGCAGGTTTTTCAGTATGGGCGGGCCAGACATCAGTTCACCCATACCATGACAACCGGTGTGAAAAAAGACGGGACGATAATGGCTCTCAAACATCTCTGTTATCTGGACGGCGGCGCATATTCCAGTTTCGGTATAGCAACTGTATATTATGCCGGTTCGCTTCTGGGAGGCCCCTACAAACTGCCTAATATGAAATATGACGGATACCGGATATACAACAACAAGCCGGCCTGCGGCGCCATGCGTGGACATGGCGGAGTCGCGGCCAGGGCCTGCTGGGAGCAGCAGCTCGACATGATCGCCGAAGAATTGAAGATGAGTCCTATAGACTTCAGGCTTAAAAACATGATGGTCGCCGGAGACGTCACCTGCAATGATCTGAACATGAGCAGCCTTGGGATGAAAGAATGCATCGAAGCTGTAAAGGACGGCTCCGCATGGACGGCAAAAAAAGGAAAACTGCCCAGGGGCAAAGGAATCGGCATGGCCTGCGGATTTTTTGTTTCCGGAGCCGGATATCCGATCTACCGGTCGGACACCTATCATGGCACCGTGGTCATCAAACTTACTGAAGACGGCGGAACCGCGCTGGTTTATACCGCATCAGCTGAGATCGGACAGGGATCGGACACCACATTCGCCATGATTGCCGCCGAAGCGCTGGGGATCCGCCTTGAAGATGTCCGTCTCGAATCCGGTGACACCGATTTCGGAGTCGATCTCGGAGCTTACTCCAGCAGGCAGACGCTGATGACCGGCCATGCCGTCAAGGAAGCGGCCGAAGACGTCCGCCGGCAGGTTCTCGAAGTAATTTCAAAAGAGCTGAATGTTCCGGTTGAGAATATGGAGATTTCAAACAGCCTGATCTCATTCAAAGAGGATAATGTTGATTTCACAGGAGTTCGGACCCGTTATATCAAGGAGCACCGGGGATGGACCGATAATCCTGCAGGCGGCCAGCTTACCTTCAGAGAAGCTGCCCGCATAGCCTATCTGGCAAAAGGCAGTATTGTCGGAACCGGCAAATATAAACCGCCGGAACTTGGCGGCAAATACAAAGGCGCCGCCGTAGGAACTTCTCCGGCTTACGGGTGTTCAGCCCAGATTGCCGAAGTGACGGTGGATGAGGAAACCGGCCAGATCACGGTGGACAGGATTACGGACGCCCATGACTGCGGCCGGGCCATCAATATTACTTCAGTTGAAGGTCAGATGGAAGGTTCGGTTTCGATGGGGCTGGGAGAGGCTTTGTTCGAGGAAGTCAAGTTTGACAAAAAAGGCCGTGTCATCAATGCCGATCTGGCCGAGTACAAGATTCCCACCATGCTCGATATGCCGCAGGTCAAGACCATTATCGTGGAAAGCAATGAACCCAACGGACCTTTCGGCGCCAAGGAGGTCGGTGAAGGCGCAATCATGCCCACCATACCCGCGATTCTGAACGCGGTTTATGACGCGATCGGCGTGCGGATTCATGAACTGCCGCTGACACCTGAGCGGGTATATCTGGCAATCAGGGAAGCGAAAAAAGGCAAGAAAGGTTAAATACAGCAACCAATCTCCCGGCTCACGATCTGAAATATGAGAACCGGGGGGAAAGCGTATATTATGGTTATTGAAAGCATCTCTGCCGAGGAAGCCCTCCGATACAACAGGCAACTCATCCTGCCTGAAATCGCTCCGCAAGGCCAGATCAAGCTGAAACATGCCAGGATTTTGATTGCCGGTGCCGGGGGACTTGGCTCTGTTTCAGCATATTACATGGCTGCTGCCGGGATCGGTTCCATACGGATTGCGGACAGCGACTGCGTGGAAGCCGGAAACCTGAATCGCCAGATCCTTCATGGAACCGGCGATATCGGAAAGCCCAAGACGCTCTCCGCCCTGGAAAAACTCCGGAACCTCAATCCTTATTGCGATATCGATCCAATTCATAAAATCATTTCGGATGAAAACATCCTGGATATGATGGAAGGCTGCACTCTCATTTTGGATGGAACGGATAATATAAAGGCCCGAAAGATTCTCAATCGAGCCTCCATTCTGAAAAACATTCCTTTAGTTTACGGAGGAGTTGAGGAGTTTTCCGGAATGGTAACCACATTTATTCCCGGACGGACTGCCTGCCTGGAATGTCTTTTTTCACGGGATACAGGGCAAAAAGGACCCATCGGTATCATCGGAGCCGTTGTGGGAGTGATCGCCTCCATTCAAAGCATGGAAGCGATCAAGCTCATTCTGGGCATCGGTAAACTGTTGACAAATAAACTGCTGGTTTTTAATGGATTAGGCATGTCTTTCCGGAAAATTGAAATAGAGAAAAATCCGGAATGTCCTGTTTGCGGCAGCGACTCTGATATTTGATTTTTTACGAAGCCATCAATGAATACACCGAAATGAACGATATAATGGAAATCATCGTCAACGGCCACAAGGAAACCGTCCCTGTAAACTCGACGCTTTCTTTTCTGATCCGTTATTTTAATGAATACGACGGAGATTTGATTGTCGAGCATAACGGCCGGTTCATCTATCCCGGGCAATATTCACAGATCAGTCTCCGGGAAGGGGATATCATAGAGTTCATCAATCCTAATTTCGGCGGTTAGCTTTCGGCCGGTAAAATACGAAATTGAAGCTGCTGTTATTTTTTTCAAAATAGTTTCAGCGTCAGCGTTATAATCTTATTGACATAACAAAATGCAATTGGATAATACCAGTCTGACGATATGTGTTTATTGGCATAACGGCATCGATTATCCTGCGGTAAATTGAGCAGAGTTCAGCCGCCCGGACTTTAACAGGAGAAATGCAACAACATTAAATAAGGTTATTCGCTTTATGGGGTTCGCTGCATCATTAATCGGAAAAAATGCAGACTGCTGCAGTAATATGCTGCTCAATTACAATCTTTACCTTGATGATTGCGTTGTTTATGAATTAAACGAAAAATTTTTAGAATCCAAAATAGACGAACTTGATGAAATTGAAAGTTCAGGTTTTATTTATCATCTGACGCAGGCGAGGATAACTGAACTGACATTGATATGCGCCGGTAATTATGCTGATAATTTCGAATTCACCGCTGCGGGGGATTTACTGGTTAATCCAAGGTGTATAAGGGTTAACATTAACGGTGTTAAAGAGCCTGTAAAGAAAAAACGTCATATGGCCTTAACCGATCAATTCAGTGGAGTTGCAAAAACTGAGACCGGAATTATCAGGTGGCTCAGCAAAAACACACACCCCGAAATTTCAAAGAAACCGTTGCTTCCGGATTTATACGAACGTTTAAAAAACGCTGGTATTATATCTGTAAAATATCTTGATTCCGTTTATCAGCGAATGAATAAAATAGCCGATGTAATCGGGTTTCTTGCGGCTTATAATGCATCAGGCGGCCGAATACTTTATCCGCAGTTCCAGGAAGTAAACGCGGAAAGTGACTTTATTAAATCAAACCTGAGCAATTTTAATTTCGATATTTTTTATGTTCTGGGTCATGAAATTCTGAAGTTGATTGAAAATGACGGATATAAAAGCGCGTTCATCGGGGATAAACAATGGAGGTAGTAAATTATGAAAAACCGGTTTAAAACCAGATTCATTACACTTATGATCACTCTTTTAATCGTACCCGTACTGCTAATCGTCCTTTCAGACACGGCGTCGGCCGAGTCTTCCGGAAACCTGCCCATGTTCATTGCCGGCAGCCTTAAGGTGCCTTTTGCCGCAGTAACAAAAGAATATAATAAAATTTATCCCGGAGTCAATGTACTGACCGAAAGCGGCGGAAGTGCAACAATGATCCGTAAAGTGACGGAACTCAAAAAGGAATGTGGAATCATAGGTTCAGCCGATTATAAAATAGTTCCTAAACTGATGTTTCCGGACTATGCAGACTGGTACATTATCTTTGCTTCAAACCAGATGGTGCTCTGTTACACGGAAAAATCCAAATACGGGAAAGAGATCAATGCCGACAACTGGTATCAGATTCTGCAGAGAAACGGGGTGACTTATGGACGCAGCGACCCCGACCTGGACCCTTGCGGCTACCGTACTCTGATGGTATGGAAACTCTCTGATAAGTACTATAATGCGCCCGGCATATACGACAAGCTATACGGCGCCGGCGGCGATACCATGAAAGCAAAAGCCGTTGACCTGATTGCCCTTTTGGAGTCGGGCGACCTCGACTATGCCTTTGAGTACGACTCTGTGGCCAGGCAGCGTAATCTTAAATACGTAACCTTACCTGCTAAAATCAATTTATCGAGTGCCGAATTTGAAAGCTTTTATGCCCAGGTCAACGTCAGCATAAAGGGAGCCAAACCAGGCGAAACCATTACTCTTGCAGGAGAACCGATTCTGTACGCGGTTACGATACCCAAAAATTTTTCAGATCAACAGATGGCGATTGAATGGGTGGATTTTTTGCTGAGCGATAAAGGCAAAGCGGCAATGGAAGCTACCGGCCAGAGTGCAATCAACCCGGCAACGGCGAGTGATAAAAGCAAGCTTCCGGAAGTCCTGAAAAAATACGTCAAATAGCGGGCATAAATTTATCGCCTCGCCCACAAGAGGCACAACAGTTTTCTTAGATTGATCAGGCTTTTAAAATAAGAATTTTGGGAAACCGATGATTCGGAGGAGAGAGGATGGTGCCGGAGGTCGGAATTGAACCGACATGTCCTTGCGAACGGAGGATTTTGAG
>CAZOEH010000039.1:0-255 GCA_964578785.1 uncultured Desulfonema sp.
CGGTATTTACTATAGCGCCTTTCATTGAACTGTTTTTCATATCAACTGCTGCAAGGTTTGCCTTGTTGCCCTGACCGATCGCAACGTTTGTCACTGCAGCTCCGGCCGCGGTATTCACAATAGCGCCCTTAACACTGCTCCCCTGCATATCCACGGCTCCGAGGCTTGCCTTGTTTCCCGATCCCAAGGCAACGTTTGTTACAGCCTGGCCTGCCGTTGTATTTACAATAGCGCCCTTGACGCTGCTCCCCTGCA
>CAZOEH010000039.1:355-13944 GCA_964578785.1 uncultured Desulfonema sp.
GGCTTGCCTTATTTCCCGATCCCAGGGCAACGTTTGTTACTGCCTGGCCTGCCGTGGTATTTACGACCGCGCCCTTGACATCGCTTCCCTTCATACTGACTGCGCCGAGTTTCGCCTTGTTGTCTTTTCCCAGTGCCACATTCGTCACAGCCTGGCCTGCCGTTGTATTTACAATAGCGCCCTTGACGCTGCTCCCCTGCATATCCACGGCTCCGAGGCTTGCCTTATTTCCCGATCCCAGGGCAACGTTTGTTACTGCCTGGCCTGCCGTTGTATTTACGACCGCGCCCTTGACACTGCTTCCTTCCATATTTACTGCTCCAAGGCTGGTCTTATTATCCTTGCCGACAGCCACATTCGTCAGCGCTTTACCGGCAGCAGTGTTGATCACAGCGCCTTTGATATCACTTCCTTTCAGGTTTGTGGCCCCAAGGTTTGCCTTATTTCCGCTTCCAACAGCCACATTGGTGCTGGTCTGCCCGGCTGAAGTATTTATAACTGCGCCCTTGACGCTGCTTGATTCCATGTTAACTGAACTGAGATTCGCCTTGTTGCCGCTTCCCACGGCCACATTAACGGAGGTTTGCCCTGCAGGCGTATTAACAACCGCACCCGTGACACTGCTGTTTTTGATATTCACCGAATCAAGATTTGCCTTACTGTCTGAGCCGACAGCGACATTAGCCTTATTCTTTGTATTCGATGTATTTATTACAGCCCCTTTTATATCCGAACCGGCAAAAGCAGTTGAACTCAATAAAAGGCAGGTCATTGCCGTAAAGATTATTTTCGGGATATTTTTCATTGTTACCTCCTTTGAACATTAAATACATTTGTTCAACTTCTATAACGTTCTTTGTTTATCTGTAAGTGAAGATATACATAAATGTTTTGTGATATATTAACATGAAAAATTTTGAACATACTGCATAGTTTGAGGCGGGTTTGTGTTTACTTTATGCGCCAGCTTATAATCCTCAATTATTTTTGTGCGAATTCTACTGCTTCGCTGATTAAAAATCAATATATATTTAAAAATCCTCTGAAAAATACTGACGCGTCATCAACAGGAAATTTCCCGGTAAACAATATATTATAACCATCTTAAATATCTATAATAAATTAATCATGGTATGAAAACATTAAGTCTATTCTCTTCAATTTTAATTTCATAAATTTTTAAAGCCTCTTTTGCCGGACCGGAGACAACCTCTCCATTAATGCCGAATTTTGACCCCATGACACTGCAGCATCTGATTTCCTGGCTTCCGGATACCGGGTCTATTCGCCTCCCCATATGGGTACACGTGTTTTTACAGGCAAAAAAGAGGCCGTTCTCACCCCGGATCACCAGTATCCTGTCCGCAAGTCCTTTTCCTTCAAGCCTTATAGCTCCGCCCCGCCCGGACAGTTCTCCGGCACGCGTCAAATCGATCTCAACCCGCCCGCCGGATACAATCCAGCAACCGGGATCTTCAGGCTTTCTTGTTTCACATATTCCGAATATTTTCTTAAAGATACCCATAATTCCACCGCTAAAATAAAGATGACAGGTTTGTGTTTCTGTTCCATTTCAATATAGTTCGTATTTTACAAGCCTTCCGTCAAGACCGCCACTGATAAGAGGTTTTTTCCAGGAAGGTTTGAGCCCGGTTTTTTTTATTAATGCCCTGTTCCCGAAATAGATGTAAGCTGAAGAGTTTTTGCAGCGCTGCTTCAAAAAATCGCCGAGGAATTTATAAAAGTTTTCTATTCCATCTTTACTTTCCATGCGTATTCCATATGGAGGGTTGGAGACTATCACATGATCGTTCAGATCCTGAATCTTTTTAAAATCGGTCACTTTCAGAGATATTTTATCTCCATACGGGAGAACTTTTATATTCTCTCTCGCCCTGAAAACAGCTTCTTTTGAAATATCACTCCCTGAAATCAATCCTGCCTGGATGGAACGCATATTCTTTGACGCTCCATCTTTAACATCCTTCCATATTTTCGGATCAAAATCGGGCAGCATCTGGAATCCGAATTTTTTCCTGAGAATGCCCGATGGAATACGGCAATAATGCATCAGGGCTTCACAAAGAAGAGTTCCGGATCCGCACATCGGATCATAAAACGGCTTATCCCCGTCCCATTCGGTCAATTTTATGATCGCAGCCGCAACTGTCTCCTGAATGGGCGCTTTTGTAGTTTCACCACGGTATCCTCTTCTGTGAAGAGAACCGCCTGAAGTATCAAAGCTTATTGTTGCCCTGTTATTTTCTATATGCAGATTTATCCAGAGATCGGGGTTATCCGGATCAACGTTTGGTCTTTTGCCGAGGCTGTCTCTGAAGAAATCAGCAATCGAGTCTTTTAAGCGAAGTCCTGCGTACTGGGAATGGGTTATTTTGCTGTTTGAAACGGTTGCAAATACCGCAAAAGTGTGTGTTACATTAAAGAGGAGAGACCAGTCGATATTTTTTGCAGTTTTATACAGGACTTCTGCTGTTTCACACTTAAAAGCAAGAAGCGGAGCAAGCACACGTGTAATCAAACGGGATGAGTAATTTATCCTGTATAATGAGGCCTTACCTGCCTCGAAATAAATGCCCCTGTATGCCGGATGTATCTCTTCAGCACCAAGCTCTTCCAGTTCCCTGGCACCCATATCCTCGAGACCGTCAGAGATCTGGGCAAAATATCTGTTTGTTTCCTGATAGTTAAACATTAGACACGTTGGTTCCCGGCGCCAGGTTTATGGTTATACGGCATGATAACCGCAGCAATTATCTTTCCGCTCACACCATGCTTTTGCGGTTAAGAGCTGTTGCCATTCTTTCAAGTGCTTTGGCAAGAAGAGAACGGGGACATCCGAAATTAAGCCTCATGAAACCGGGAGTACCGAATTCTTTTCCGTCAAAAAGTCCGACACCCGCATCTTCAAAAAATTTCACGGGATCTTCTATGCCGCTATTTCTGATATCAATCCACGCAAGATAGGTCGCTTCAACATCTCCTGCTGAAATTCCCGGCATCCCGTTCACCGCATCAAGAACCATATCCCGGTTTTCTCTGAGGTACGCGATAAGCGCTCTGCGCCATTCATGGCTATCCCTGTATGCGGCGACTGCTGCTGTATAGCCAAGGGTGTTCACCCTCGGCACTATTCCGGTCATTGCGTTTGTGAAACGTTTTCTAAGATCCTTGTTTGATATCACCGCAAATGAGCAGCCAAGACCCGGTATATTGAAAGTTTTGCTTGGAGCCATCAGTGTTATCGTCCGATCGGATGTTTCCGGTGAAAGAGTTGCGGTTGGTATATGGCGTTTCAGCTTGTCCAGCACGATCCCGCAATGAATCTCGTCGGAACTTATAACAATACCGTACTTTGCGCAGATGGAGTCAAGGCGGACAAGCTCATCCATGTCGTAAACCCGTCCGACAGGATTGTGGGGATTACAGAGCAGAAAAAGGCGCGTGCGCGGGGTAATCGCTTTTTCCATGCTTTCAAAATCAAATCTCCATTTACCGCCAGTTTCCACAAGATGTGTCGTAATTAGATTCCGTCGTGAGTTGCCCGGGGCGGTCAGAAAGGGAGGATATACCGGAACGGCTGTCATAACGTCATCCCGGTCTTCGCCAACAGCTCTGCACACAACATTAAGACCCGTCACAAGTCCCGGCAGCCAAACTATCCATTCTTTTTCTGTTTTCCATCCGAATTCTACTTCAAGCATGGAAAGAACAACTCCGGAAAGTTCATCGGGAGGCAAAGTATACCCGAATATCCCATGCCTGACCCTTTTACTTAAAGCATCAATAACAGCAGGAGGTGAAAGGAAATCCATGTCGGCGACCCAGAGAGGAATAACATCTCTTCCCTGATATTTATGCCACTTCATGCTGGCAGTGCCGCGCCTGTCGACGATTTCATCAAAATTATATAAGTTGGTCTTTTTCAAATAAATCTTACATGACCCGTTTTATTGTTAAATCGATACTGATAGTTTTATAAAAATCTGATTGCCCCGCCTATTTACTTTCCCAACTTGCCTTTAACCGCATCAACAGTCTGTTTGTTCAATTTTCTTGCGCATGAAGTCCAATCCAGACTGGAACCAACCCCGTGCTCATCGGAAAGAATACGGCTGCCTTCCGGCGCAAAAAGCTCGTACCTCGTATCAAGAGAGGCAGACCCGGCTCCGAATCCTACAACTATTCGCGCAGCCTTACTTCCCGCATTATATTTAACAATAGTCACTTTAAGAAGATATGTGCCTGATTTATACTGGTTGCGGTTTTCTATAAGAGTTGCTTCATATCCCGCCTTATTAAGCATCCTCACCAGATCTTTTCCCATAAAGTCATTGAGATGTTCACGCTGTTCGATCTTTTGCAGCGCCAGATCATCGTCTCCTTCGTCCATCAGAACCGATATCTTCAGATTTTTACCTGTTGAAACCGCCACGGATGAAGATTCTTTCTCAACTCTCTTATCTTCTTTTTGTGCCTGTTTCTTCTCTTCTTTCTTTACTTCCTTCTGTGCTTCCTTCCCTGCTTTCGGAGCATCCGTTCTTGAATGGCATCCGGCAACAACAGCCAGACAGATTATAAAACAAATTAGCAGCAGTCTTTTCATAAAAACCTCCTTATTTTGATATATGGTTCTTCTCCAACTCTTTCGGATACCGGCAAAGAAAAATCCCTTTCTTTTCACTATCCACTGTCAACTATTCGCTATCCGCGCTCTTCCTCCCGGGATTCATCTCTTTTTCCGGATTCCCGGCAAACCTGAATTGGTTAAATATACTCCGGCAGAAACCAGTATAGTGCCTATTAACAAAGAAATTGTAACCGGCTCCCTTAATATAAAAAAAGCGAGGAAGACCGCGCTGACCGGAACGAAGTTTATAAAAAGGCCAGCCCGCGAATGTCCGATTTTTTTTATGCCTTCATAATACCATACAAATCCGAGTACTGTCCCGAAAAATCCCAGATAAATAATCCCCAGCCACTCGGAAACCGAATAGTTTGCCAATCCGGATGTTATTCCTTCAAAGTATGCAGGAACAAACAGGAATACAGCTCCGATAACTGATGAATATGTTACGGACACTATCGGGGAGAGTTCCGACATTACCGATTTTCCTATCAATGAGAAGGCGACCCAGCTTAAAACACAACAGAATATATATAATTCCCCCCATCCGAGTCCACCGTTTAACATCTCCAGGGGATTTCCCCTTGATATTACAACAACTGCGCCGGAAACCGAAATTACCACTCCGGCCATTTTTACTATACTAAGCCTTTCTTTAAAAAAGAATGATGACAGCAGAGTAATAAAAACCGGATTGTTTGCAATAATAAGTGCCGCACGGCCCGCTCCAATTATTTTAAGCCCTTTAAAAAAGAAAATATTATAGGCGAATACCCCGGTCAATCCGAGAAGAATAACCGGAATTATCCGGTTTCTTTTTACCGCCGGGAATTTTCCATCGGCTCTCCGCACAAGAAAAATAAGAAATACAGATGCAACCGCAAATCTTAAAAAAGATGCCGAATATGGCCCCACATTCTGAGCGACAATCCTTCCGGCGATAAAAGTTCCACCCCAGAAAAAAGCCGTCAGGAGCAGTTTGATATATACAAGCAATGCCCTATCCTCAACCTGTTCCGCTGCACACGGCTTATGCGATCCCTCCAGCGCCTCATCCCTACTGATTTATCCCGCAGCATTTTTTATATTTTTTCCCGCTCCCGCACGGGCAGGGATCATTTCTCCCGATCTTGCCTTCTTCTCTTTTTACCGGCTTCTTTGAAACAGACTCATCCCCTCCCGAAAAGATGAGTTTCTGATCCTTGGGTTTTTTCAAATCTTCGATTTTTTCCGGTTCTGATATCTGAATCCTGAAAAGTATACTGACGATTTCATCTTTTATTCTGGATATCATCTCCTGAAACAGTTCAAATCCTTCTTTTTTATAAACAATGAGAGGATTCTGCTGCGCATAGCCTCTAAGCCCTATCCCTTCCTTGAGATGATCCATCGAAAGAAGGTGATCTTTCCACATGCCGTCCACAGTCTGAAGCATAACAACGCGCTCAAGGTGCCTGAAACCATCGGCTCCGGTTAACTTCTCTTTTCCATCATAGACAGACATTGTCTCATCATATATAAACTGAGCGAGGTCTTCACCATTCATCTTTTCGAGAACTTCACCGTTTAAATCCTTTAGCCTGAAATTGAATTGTTTGAAAACCGTTTCTGAAAGGCCCTTCATATCCCAATCATCGGGAAGCGCTTTCTCATCCGCATATGAAAAGGCAATCTCTTCCGATTTATCCCGTATCATGTTTTCTATGGAAGGTTTGAGGCTTTTTCCGTTCAAAGCCTCGCGTCTCTGTCTGTATATGACTTCTCTCTGCTGGTTCATTACGTCATCATATTCGATGAGCTGTTTTCTTATATCGAAGTTATGCCCTTCAACTTTAGCCTGGGCGTTTTCAATCGCCCTGCTTATGAGGTTGTGTTCGATCGGCTCGCCTTCCTCCATTCCCAGTTTTTCCATTATGCCGGTGATGCGTTCCCCTCCGAAAATCCTAAGGAGATCATCTTCCAGGGCAAGATAAAAACGGGAAGATCCGGGATCTCCCTGCCTGCCCGAGCGCCCCCTTAGCTGGTTATCTATGCGTCTGCTTTCATGCCTTTCGGTTCCCAGAACATGCAGCCCGCCAAGCTCGGTTACCCCTTCGCCCAGAACAATATCGGTTCCCCGGCCGGCCATGTTCGTAGAAATGGTTACAGAACCTTTCTGTCCGGCCATGGCAATGATTTCGGCTTCTTTTTCATGATTCTTTGCATTCAGTACCGTATGCCTGATACCTCTCTTTTTAAGCTTTGTGCTCAAACCTTCTGAAACGTCGATCGAAACCGTACCTACCAGAACAGGTTGGCCTTTTTTGTTGAGTTCTACGATCTCATCGAGGGCGGCTTCGTATTTTTCCCTCTTCGACTTGTAGATCACATCAGGATAATCTTTCCTTATCATCGTCATATTTGTAGGAATCACAATAACATCCAGATCATATATCTTTTTGAATTCGGCTGCTTCGGTATCTGCGGTTCCGGTCATCCCGGCAAGTTTGTCGTACATTCTGAAGTAGTTCTGAAATGTAATCGTAGCAAGTGTCTGGTTTTCATTTTCTATTTTTACATTCTCTTTGGCCTCAAGCGCCTGGTGCAAACCGTCGCTGTAGCGGCGTCCCGGCATGAGACGGCCTGTAAATTCATCAACAATAATTACTTCTCCTTCCTTTACTATGTAATCAACATCCAGTTTGAACAGTGTATGGGCCTTAAGAGCCTGGTTGACATGATGCAGAAGTTCGATATGCTTGGGGTCATAAATATTTCTGACCTTCAATAAGTTTTCGGCTTTTACAACGCCTTCTTCGGTCAGAACAACCGCTCTTGCCTTTTCGTCTATTGAATAATCTTTTTCCTTGTTAAGTCCCGGTATTATTTCATTGACCCGGTAATATAGATCGGTCGATTTTTCAGCTGGGCCTGAAATAATAAGCGGAGTTCTTGCTTCGTCTATCAATATGCTGTCCACCTCATCCACGATCGCAAAATTCAGTTCGCGTTGCACCAGAGATTCCATCTCATACTTCATGTTATCCCTAAGATAGTCGAAGCCGAATTCATTATTTGTTCCGTAAGTGATATCGGCATTGTAAGCCTGTTTACGCTCCGAATCCGTCAACCCATGCAGGATTGTCCCAACAGAAACGCCTATAAATTTATAGATATGCCCCATCCATTCCGTATCGCGCCTCGCAAGATAATCGTTTACGGTAACTATATGAACCCCTTTGCCGGAAAGCGCATTCAGATACGCAGGAAGAGTCGCTGCAAGTGTTTTTCCTTCACCGGTCTTCATTTCAGCAATTTTTCCGGTATGAAGAACCATTCCGCCTACCAGCTGTACATCAAAATGTCTCATTTTAAGAGTCCGCAAAGAGGCTTCTCTTACAACGGCAAAAGCCTCCGGAAGAATATCTTCAAGACATTCCCCCTTCCCTATTCTCTCTTTAAATAAAGGAGTCTGAGACTTGAGTTCATCATCGCTCATGGAATGGATCTTCGGTTCCAGTGCGTTTATCATTTCGATTGCAGGATCGATCTTCTTCAATTCTCTTTCGTTTTTGCTGCCAAATATTTTTGTTAAAAAACTTCCTATCATTAATATTATCCTCATATTATTCGGTTTGATGAATTCGTAAAAAATAATGTGCAAACTGTTTTTAGATTTATCGGAAGTAACCCGGTACGTAAGCACATTCAGGTTTTTTATAAAAACATTATAATCAATTTCCTTAAAGGGTTTCTATTTAATAATAAAAATACGGCTTTGCAATAAAAATAGATGATCTTAAAGATATTCTCCGGGGAATAGAGGTGAATGAACGCCATGGAAAATACTTATCTGAAAAATATGAAATACCGGAGGGATGAAAAAAATCGTGGTCAAAAAAATTCGGATGAGGCTTAAAACATTATATTAAGTTGTATCAGTTCAGCATGTAATTATCAGGATTAACCGGAATACCGTTCAAGTGGACCTCATAATGGACATGAGAGCCGGTACTCCGTCCTGTATCGCCTATCAGGGCTATTATCTCTCCTCTTTTAACAAAAGCCCCCGGCTTCTTTAGTATTTTACTGGCATGCGCGTATCGGGTTACCATTCCGTGCCCGTGATTAACCACTATCAAATTTCCCAGTGAACCATTGTACTCTGTCTGTGACACGGTCCCATTGGCTGTAGCTACAATCGGCGTTCCATCATTAGCGGCAATATCATATCCCTTGTGAAATTCTCTCAAACCGGTAAAGGGAGATGTGCGGTATCCGAAAGTTGATGTCGTACCGCCGTGCGCCGGACGAATCGCAGGCGTCGAGGCGAGCAGGCTGCGCTGTTCTTCAAAAAATGATAATATCGATTTAAATCCTTCCGCCTGTCTCTTGGTCGCAAGATTAATTTCATCAACCTGTTCATGCATCTCCCGCATCAGGCTGTTATGCTTCTCTGTGATGGGTATCCTTGTGTCAAGGTCCGCAGGAGAAGAGCCGCCAATCCCGAAAAATCCGTCCTGAAGCTCATCTTTCTTGCCTTTTATATTGGCCATCGCCCTTATTTTTTTCTCAAAACCATAAAGATCGATAAGTTTCGACTTAAGATTTGTAATTTCACCCGCAAAAAACTGTATCTGTTTATGCTGGTTGCTTATTTCATCCTGCTGCACCGAAACCTTGCTCTGGAGATACCGGTTATTTAAAGAGGCTTTTTTTAAAGTTATATAATCAAATGTCAAGTACCCCAGTAAAACTACGCATATCGCAAAAAAGAATATACCATAACGGACAATACTGCCCGGAGCAGTTATCTGTTTTATAGGGGAACCGGTATTGCTTAATATGAAAAAAGAGAGTTCCTTTTTTCTCATGCCAAACACACCTTAATTTGAAAAATTACGCTGATGCCAATTTACAATAAAACCGTAAAAGATCGAAAAAACAATAAAAAACCTGATATTCTGAAAGGTTATATAAATTCAAAGGTTCACTTACCGTAAGGCAGATACCATGACATAAAAAGCCTGTCAAGTTTTTATGTCATGGCATAGAAATTAAACTCAATTCATAAACTTGCGCGGCATGCAGGTTTTGTTACTGAATACCCTCTGATATCAGGCTATTCCCAGCTTGAACTTCAAAGATTTCAGAGTGTTTTTCATAAGCATAGTTATTGTCATAGGTCCGACGCCACCGGGAACCGGCGTAATGTAACCTGCAATCGCCTTTGCCGCTTCGAAATCGACATCGCCCTTTAATATAGCAATCTTCTTGCCCGTTTTTTCACTGACTTTCTCACCGACCCTGTTGACGCCGACATCTATAACACAGGCGCCGGGTTTAATCCATTCGGGCTTGACGAGATCGGGAACACCGGCTGCAACAATAAGGATATCAGCCCGTTTACAATGTGATGCCATATCCTTTGTCCCTGTATGGACAATTGTCACGGTTGAATTTGCCCCCGGACCTTTCTGAAGCATCATGTTTGCAATTGGTTTCCCGACAATATTTGACCGTCCGACAACAACGACCTCGGCCCCTTTTGTAACAACGCCTGAACGGACAATCAGTTCCTGGATTCCCGCCGGGGTACATGGAGGATATTTTACCTCTGAGCCTCCTATCATCAACCGCCCTACATTCACAGGATGAAAACCGTCAACATCCTTATCCGGGTCGATAGCATTTAAGACCTTCTTTTCATTGATATGTTTGGGGAGCGGCAACTGCACAAGGATGCCGTTGATCGAATCATCCTTATTATACTTGTCTATAAGAGCAAGCAGATCTTTTTCCGAAATATCGATCGGCTGGCTGTCCTGAACCTCCTTGAAGCCGACGCGGTGTGCAGTCTGAATTTTTAAAGTTACATAGGAAATGGAGGCGGGATTTTCACCAATTAATATTGTGACGAGCCCGGGAACCACCCCGTGCTTTGCTTTGATTTCAGCAACCTCCTTGGTAAATTCATCGAGTATCTGTTCGCGGATTTCAGTTCCCAGGATTAATTTTGCCGGCATCTTTAATCTCCTTTTGAAATTTTGTTTATAAATTGAATATCCCCGCCGCACGCCGGGGTGGATTCACTAAAAGATTTTCAAAGTTTTTAGACCATTCATATATTCTTGTCAAGCAAACAAGGTTTATGTAACGGTGTGGAGCGCTCATTCTTATTTTTGAACCGCGGCTTACAGGGGATATGGAACCTGCATAAGGCCGGCCGTTTCATCAAAGCCCATCATTATATTCATGTTCTGAACAGCCTGTCCTGAAGCCCCTTTAACAAGGTTATCGATTGCCGATATCAGTATGAGGTGATTTGTCCTCTTATCCATCCTGAAGCCGATATCGCAATAATTGGTTCCTCTTACATGCATTGTATCCGGAAGCCTGTTTCCGTCGCATATTCTAACAAACGGTCGCCCCGAATAAAAAGAAGAGAGGCATCCGCCTATATCTCCCGGCGTTGTATTCTTTCCCGGCCTCGCATAAATCGTTGTAAGCATCCCTCTTGTCATCGGAACAAGATGCGGAACAAAAGTTATTTTTATATTTTCCCCGGTTTCAATTGAGAGAGTCTCCTCTATTTCCGGATTGTGCCTGTGAGAGGCGACTTTATAGGCCTTGAATGATTCGTTGGCCTCGCAAAAATGGGACGAAATGGAGAGCGATCTGCCGGCGCCGCTCACACCCGATTTTGAATCAACTATAATGTTTTTTCCGTCAATAAGCCCCGCCTTTAACAACGGCAAGAGGAGAAGCAGCGCGCTTGTGGGATAACATCCGGGATTACCTACTAAAACGGCTTTTTTTATTTTTTCGCGATATACCTCGCATAGCCCGTAAACAGCCTTCTCAAGCAGATCCTTTGCCGTATGATTCTGATAGTGGGTTTCGTAGACCGCGGGATTCCTGAACCTGAAATCCGCTGAGAGATCTATTACTTTCTTTCCGCTATTTAAAAGAACAGGCGCAATTGCCATGGGTATTTTATGGGGAAGGGAAAGGAAAAATATATCCGCTCTTTTACACATGCTTTCAGCCGAAAGCTCTTCGCATATCAGATCGACATGGCCTTCCATGGATGGAAAAATCTTGTCGAAACGCATCCCGGAGTACTGCCTCGAAGTTATGAGAGTAATCTTAGCCTTCGGATGCCCTGAAAGAATACGAACAAGTTCAGCGCCTGCATATCCTGTAGCACCAATAACTCCGATTTTTACCATTTGCCCCTCCTTAAAAAACTATAGATTCCGGTCTTAGGTTTGTGGTTTCGCTTTCGTTCACCCCGAATCTGACACCCTGCCATTAAATCCCACGGATTCATGCCCTCCGTCCGCAGGTCCCTTCTCTCCTATCCCAAATACGCCTTCTGTACCTCCTCATTCCGTGCAAGCTCTCCAGCGCTTCCCTCCATTACTATGTTTCCCGTATCCATGACATATGCCCTTCCCGCATATTTAAGAGCTATATGGGCGTTCTGCTCTACAACAAAGATAGTGGTTCCCGATTCATTAAGCTCTTTTAAAACTTTAAAAAGCTCCTGCATCAGAAGCGGAGCAAGACCCATTGACGGCTCATCGAGAAGAATGAATTTAGATCCGCACATGAAAGCCCGCCCCATTGCAAGCATCTGCTGCTCACCTCCGCTCAAAGTGTCTCCTCTCTGGTTCTTCCGGTCGGCAAGCTTCGGAAAAAGAGAAAAAACCCTTTCATAATCATTCGGGATCTTATTGAAATCCTTCCGGGCATAAGTTGCGATTTTAAGGTTTTCATAAACGGTCAGGTTCCCGAAAATCCTTCTGCCCTCAGGAACCAGGGCTATTCCGTACTTTGCAACCACAAGGTGCGGCTGAACAGGAACAAGGTCTTTGCCTTTATAAGTTATCTTTCCGCTTTTTACAACCGGAGCTTCAGGAGGGGTAAGCCTCATTATGCTCATTAAAGTCGTTGATTTGCCGGCGCCGTTTGCTCCGAGGAGAGCAACGAATTCCCCCTCATCGACATAAAGCGAAATCCCGTGCAAAGCCTCGATATTCCCATACCGGACGTGAAGATTCTCTATCTTAAGCATGAATCGTCACCTCCTCGCCGAGATAAGCCTTAATGACTCGGGAATTCTTTTTTATTTCGGACGGAACTCCTTCAGCTATGATCTCCCCGAAATCAAGAACGCATATTTTCTCGCACAACCCCATTACCACCTTCATCTGATGCTCTATAAGCCATATCGTAAGCCTGAATTTTCCCCTTATCCACTTTACAAGCTCTATCAGTTTCTCAATATCTCCGGCTGTCATCCCTGCCGCCGGCTCGTCAAGCAGCAGAAGCCTAGGCCGTATCGTAAGTGCCCGTCCTATTTCAAGCCGCCTCTGCAGTCCGTAAGAAAGATTTTTCGGAAATTCGTTTTCATATTCCGTTAGGTCCAGTATCTCAAGATACTCTCTGGCTGACTTGATAACGTTTTTCTCCCTTTCCGCATACCGCCCTGTCCGAAGGGCCGAATCGATAAATCCATATCCAAGCCTGTAATGCTGTGAAATACATAAGTTTTCAAGAACAGTCATGCTGTTCCAGAGACGGATGTTCTGAAATGTCCTTGCTATCCCGAGTCCTGTAACTTCATGGGGTTTAAGTCCCGAAATCGATTTTCCGCAAAAAGCGATATCTCCTTCTGAAGGTTTATAAAACCCGCTTACAAGATTGAATATGGTCGTCTTACCTGCTCCGTTCGGCCCTATAAGCCCTATCAGTTCGCCCTCTTCAACAGAAAGGCTGAAATCAGTCACGGCATGCAATCCGCCGAAATAATGATTGATGTTTTTTAGCTCCAGAATCGCCATCTTTAACTAAAGCTCCTTTGAAGGGAAAAATCTGCGAAGCCTGGGAAAAACATCCGTAAGCTCTCTGTTTCCCATGATCCCTTCGGGACGGAATAACATGAGTATAATAAGAAGAA
>CAZOEH010000040.1:0-5009 GCA_964578785.1 uncultured Desulfonema sp.
GTGGTTAAAATCATCGTGAACCATTTCTACAGGATCTTCTATGGTCGTAATATTTATTCCAGGCGTTGATAGATGCCTTAATGTCGAATAAAGTGTTGTCGATT
Source organism: uncultured Desulfonema sp. (assembly GCA_964578785.1). GTDB lineage: Bacteria > Desulfobacterota > Desulfobacteria > Desulfobacterales > RPRI01 > RPRI01. Next base: position 105 of record CAZOEH010000040.1, read on the forward strand.
TTCCGCTTCCGGTAGGGCCGCATACAAGCACAATTCCATGTGGCATATTTATAAACTGATTATATCGAATCAGATCCGTCGGGGTAAAACCGAGCTGTTCAAGCTCCTGGAACAGAATATCCGGATCCATGATCCTCATCACAACTTTCTCCCCAAATGCCACTGGAAGAGTCGAAACCCTTATCTCCACCGCGGTATCGCCTTTATCTGTCTTTATACGTCCGTCCTGAGGTCTTCGCTTTTCGGACATGTCTAGTCGTGACATGTTCTTTATTCTGCTCACAACCGCAGAATGAACGTTTTTGGGAAGTTCGTAAACAGAGTGCAAAACACCGTCAATTCTCATCCTGACAAGGCTCATATTTCTCTTGGGCTCAATATGTATATCGCTCGCTCTCTGATCGAAGGCATAGGAGAAAAGGTGATTGACGGCATTAACTATATGTCTGTCATTTGAGGGAAGCTCGTCCGGAGAAGACATGCGAAAATATTGCTCAAGGTTGCCGAGATCCACCGAAGGGCCTTCAAACTGATGCTCTGCTGCAGCTATAGCTCGTTTGAACCCGAAAAACTCGTCACTAAGCTTTACGATATCCGATTTTGAGCTGACTACAACTTTGACTTTAGCCTGTATTGCCCGCCCAATGTCATCAAAAACCTCTGTATTAAAAGGATTCGGAGTTGCGATTGTCAGGCATCCGTCGTCAAGAGAAACAGGCAGAATCTGATGTTTCATTGCAAAGGAGCGTGGAATTGTTGTGGTAACAATATTCAGATTTAATTTCAAAGGATCTATTTTTTTAAACTCCATCCCCCATTCCTCGGCAAGAGTCTGAAAGATCGCATCCTCATCAACTGTTTTTGAAGATCCGTCGGCTTTTTCAAACCTCTGACATACAACAATATCAATAATCGAAATATCTGTTGCAGTTTTTGCCCCTGCCGGATGCAGCTTAGCTTTTGATTTTTCTATTTTCCGTTTATAAGTTTCTTTTTTTTCAAGTATTTCCCTGGCCTGTTCCCTGTTGATAATATTCCTTTTAACAAGAACACGACATATCTTATCTGCCGAAAACGGATTTTGATGATCTATGCTGGTTATCCTGGAATTGATCATATTACGATACCTTCGTAAAAAGTCATAAAACGCCTTTTTACCGGCGAGAAGTCCGCATGAGGCTGGCTCTCCCGCCGCTTGGAGTAAATCAAGCGGTTACAGGCCGCAGTCCTTATGATGGATTTTTTACAAGTCCGTTATTTTGCTTTCCATCATTTAGAAAGAGAGAAGTTTATTTATTGATTTTTCAACCCACAACATTACGCGCCTGACATGATCTTCGTGCTGCTTGCCGGTGCCGAGTTCCAGAAAATTCTTCTCCCTGCTTTTTATTTTTTCAAGTACTGCAGCATCGTCTTGCATTCCCAGCCGTGCAAGCGCACGAACCGCCACTTTCAATTGCTGCAGGAAAGCAGGGATATTTTGGTTTGATCCCGAAAGGTTGTATATCTTTGATTGAGGATTGCCGTATTCTCCCAAGGCATCGCGTATAACATAGCGCGCTGTTCTCCCGCCTACAAGGGAGAGAAACATGAAAATTTCCCTTTGAAGTGAAAAAAGATATTTCAAAGTTACCGTCTGTTTATTAGAAAGCCCCACATCATCAAGAAGGTCGAGTATGTTATTGTGTATCGTTCTGCACTTCTTGAATGTTCTTTCAAATCCACCCTCAATGATATCCGATGCCGTTTTTACAACATCTTTATCGAGCCCATCCCTGACCAGAAAAACCTCTTCAGGAGTCATTTCAATATCTATATCGCGCTCTTTATTGTATTTACGAAGGAAAAGATTGGAGAGGACAAGAGCGTTTCTGTCGGAAATTGATATGGTAGATGAGGAATTGTATATATCGGCCAGGAGCACCGTCATGGCTTTCTGTGGCTGGCCCGTTTTAATAACCAGCATCTGAAGCAAATTTAAAAATGCAACACGATCATTCCGGTTAAAGGTATTTTTAAGATTGTGCCAGAGAAATTCGAATATCTTTTTTTCAAACCGAGCCAGTTCAGGAATACTTCTCTCAAAAGCACTCCTTATAAAACGTCCCTGAATATCAAAACAGTTATTCAGAATCTCCATCACTCTTTTTGCATCACGTACTGCAAATCCGTAATTGGAAGCAACCGCCAGATAGCTTTGAGCCTTTAAATCTGTAACTGTCCCCATATTGCCATCTCCTTTTGAAAGAGAATAACATTCATTGAAAGGTTCGATTAGCCCAGCGGTTTTTACTATTATCAAATAGTTCTATAAATATCAACTAGTTCTTTTTGATTTTGCAGAGAAATAAAAAACAGTCCTCTGTCGCATAAAAATTTCTTTCCAATGCATTCAGAGGACTGTTTGAAGTCAATACAGATCTTTCCGCTTGCTGATTTCAATATTTACAACCAGCTTTTTACCTCCGTCCTTTTTATAGAATACGATCACCTTCTGATTTGTTGAAATCTTTCTTTCTTTCAGCATCGTATCCATAACGGAAGCGTCCTTGAAATAATAAGGCTCCGTATTGATCCTGATGAATACATCTTTCGGATTAATCTCCGTTACAACACCCGCAATCGAGTCGGTGCCTTTAGGCAGCGCAATGGCGCTAACGAAGCTGCAGCCGAAAGCAATCGCAACTACAACCAGTGAAAGAATCTTGAAAACATTTCCGCTGTTCATGGCGCTCCTCCCTAATTGTTATATATCTCTCTCCAGTAAACCGGGATCATCGCTCCCGGCATCTTTAATTCAGGCAGAGGATATATCTTACCTCCCACAGATATAAAGCCGGCGGCCTTGCCATACCGTATCACAACCGAAACTCCGGAAGGTATATGGTCGCCGATTGCAAGATATCTGTCGAGTCTTGTATATTTCTTTTCTTCCGCATCGATGGTGCCGTCACTGTTATCATCCGTATCATTCCCGGTATAGAAATTATAAACGGCATTGCCGGTGCAATAATCTACCGCAAATAACCTTGCAATGTTATTATATGCGCAGGGATCAGCACTCGGAGCAAGCGGCTGGAATGTCGGGGCATATACCACCTTGGCGAACAGTGTAATCGGAGATATCGATTTTTCACCGTTATGTACTACATCCACAAGGTTATCGGCAGCATAACAACCGCTTAACTTTGAAAATAAGAGATACCATCCCTTCATATCTTCCCTTAAAAAGGTCTTCATATTGGCCTTTGTCTGGGAATTATCAGTAGCACTGGAATACAGTATTACATCCGGCTCCATGCCGCCGCATGTTACATTCAACAGATCCTTTTCTGTAAAATAATCATTAACATCATCATAAGTTTGGTTTATCGATTTATAATATGCATGAGCGTCGTAGAATGAAAATATTCCATTCTTGACCGTTTTATCGGTTGGTGAGGTAGAACCGACATAGGTCGGGTGTTCCCTGTCGCCTGTTCCCATGTAAAGCACCGGGACATCGGTGAAACAGTTGCCGGCGTAGGAAACTTCCGGGCTGAAAAAGCTTTTCCTGGGACTCACAATGGGAAAAGTCATAAATGTTATCGAACCTCTCGGATCTGATGATCCCGATGTCCATGTCTTGAAAGCATCCCTTATTTCATAATCCGATCTCTGATCGGTCATAGGGTTCATTTTGAATATCAGGTTCAAATTAAATTTGCTTAATACAGAGTCATAAGTGAGCTTCCACACCTGACCGTAAAGGTCGGTAAGATATGCGGCAAGGAGCTTTCCCTGCGAATCGGATACTACCGTGGGATCAGCCGCGAAACAGTATTTCATATGGGCCATGATACCGGTCGGGGTTCCTGTAGAAGGCCATACAAACTGGCTTCCGGCACTGAAAAAAGTACCGTTAAGCGGAAGCCCGGTATCTGCATCAACCAAAAATATCCCGCGCCCCATCGTATCCTGATGGTCGGCAGTGAGATAATAATCATTATTGGCAGTCGCAATCGGCCTGTCTTCACTTACATCATAACCGCCCGGCATAAGCAGGAGATTTTTAAATGTTGTGCCTGTTGGTATCTTAAGAGGCACGGGCATGGGCATCGTATAACCAAGCTCTTCCATGCCTGTTGTGCCGCTGCTTACCTCCCACTCAAAGGTCCAGTTGCCGGGATTAGAATCCGTAACATTAATGGCATAATAGGCTCTACCGCCGCGCCTTAAACCGAAAACAAGGAGAAGATCTCCGTCCGATTTTTTTATGAGCGTAGGAGAGCTGTCTACCGTATAGACTTTTCTTTGCGGGTCGGCAAGCGTAGGATCAAATTGCTGCAAAACCGAAAGCACTGCCGTGGGAACAAAGGCAAATATCTCATTCCCTCCGGTTATATCATCATCATCAAAAACATGCAGCATGCCGTCGTTTGCTCCAACAGCAATATACCTGTGAGTAACGGTACCATCGGTATCAAAATAGTCTATGATCTTTGGCGTTGAATGGATTATCGGACCCATTGGCCAGGAACTCTTTTCTTTTGGCGCTCCAAGAGTCCCTGTTACTCCATCATGCGCATCATAGGTATATCCGTATAAAAAGTTGATAATTTTATACCTTTTCATATCAGCGTCAAGATCGCCCACTATGCCAACACCAAGATCAGCATTTGTAACAGTATCGGTCCCGACCTTCACAAAATCCGTTGAGGAGTTTGTTTTTGTATAAATATTTCTGAAAGTTGAGTTGCTTGCAGTGATAGGATTGGCAAAGCTGGATGGAATTCTATTATACAGCTTTTGACCCGCCCCTCCCCTCTCAACCTCACCTCCGTCATTTACAGTCGACCAGAAAGAGGAACCTTCCGGTATCATTTCACCATCGCATGTAGTGGCTTCTTTTCCTGTTCTGTCCGT
>CAZOEH010000040.1:5019-13907 GCA_964578785.1 uncultured Desulfonema sp.
AACCATTCATTACCCCTTCCGCAGCCTGTTGCTATGCCGTAGGTAAGTCCGTATTTTTTCAAATTTCCTGCCCAGTATGTATCCTCGTTGGGCTTGAAAAGAGCCATGTAAAGCCTGTCGCCGGACTGCACCCTGTTCGCCTCATCAACTGAAACAACCGGCGCGGTATACGACGTATATTCGCCGATCAGGATGCCGAGTGAATGGAAGGCGCTTACGAGCTGATCCTTCGAATACGCGGTAAGGTAAATACCGCCTCCAAGGTCAGAAGCATGCTGGAGCATGGGCGAATCAAGACTGAAACCGATATTATGAACGGCTAAATTATCAGCGGAACCTTCCCTGTCGGCTTCGGCCACTTCCGCAAAATCGAGCCAGCTGTGGGTATAAATGTAGCCCGCTATGTCGTCATAATAGTCGTTGGTCGGAGTCGAATACTGCATAGGATCCAGCGTGTACTGGACGCTGTCGTGAAGAGCGGCATTGGTATCGAAATTGAGAGTGCTCGAGATTCTGTCCCAGTCGGTATCGGCGGAAGGGAAACCGTCGGTTAATGTAATTACGAAGTTCTTGTTGCAATCCCTGTGAATCTGGTTGATGTGACCGTGAAAATATGTGACAACATCCTGCAGCGCCTCACCGAGGGGTGTGCCGCCTGTCGCTGTTACGCTCTCAAGCTGATTGATGATGCTCTGCTTCTGCTGGTCGTCATTGAAGCTGGGGTTTATCGGCACCTGGGGGGGAAGTTCGCCGCCATCCGCACCACCCGATTTATCAAATGTCATAAGGCCCCAGTTTATTTTGCCCCTGGTGGTTTCGATAACATCTATTATGGCCGCTTTTGCGACATCAATCCTTATATCAAACTTGTAGGTCCCACCTGTGCCTATCGATTCGTACTCGTATTTATCAATTTTCCATCTCCGGGTCTGAGTATTGTTATACGTTATATATCTCACGGTTATTTTTTTGCCTGTAACCCAGTCCGACCAGAAGGCTGATGACTTGTTCTTGTATGTGTATATCTTGTTTCCACTTTCATCATAGAGTTCAATCCTGTCACTCTTAGTGTTGGTTGAGTACCAAAGACGAATATCACTGAAATGAACCCTCATTTTACCCGACAGAGCGTTGTATATAACATTGTTTACGGTGGAATCAGCGTTTGAATCATAATTTCCAGGCGCATTGCCGGAATAGTTCTTGGAGACAAGGCTGAAAGGAACACTCTGGTAAGTCACTCCCGGAGGATACGAGCAGTATTTCCACGCATCTTTCCAGTCGCCGCTTATTTTTACCCGCAGATTAAAAACCATCTGCATGTTGATATAGTTGCCCGTTGCGAAAAAATAACATTGTTCCCGGCCTGACCAATCTTTACTCGCAACTGCCGGATCGGATGTATATGTTGATGCTGAATCATGTACATGCAGGTTTGTATCACCGCCAACAGCATTATCTCTGAAATAACCGCTGAAATAATAACCGGGCGCCTGGACCAGGCCTGAAAAGCCGTTATCAACTCTCGAACCGTCGGGATTGTCACGCCAGTCGTGAAGGGCAATATCTTTCCCGTTAGGAAGGCGGTCGCCGTCAACCGTTATCATCTGAACAGTTTCACTGCCTACCAGCACATCCTCCGTCCCGATGCGACCTGCATATCCCACGTCTCCCGGATGGTTCCCTGCCTCATCTTCAAGCTCACCCTCCGCATTCAGATATGTTGCCATATCGGCGGAACCGTCTATATACCAGGAATTTTCAGGGTTTCCGGCATCACCTGTCAGACTCTGAGCATATCCGGTGTTTGAATGTATTAGATATATTTTAGTTCTTACCTTTTTGTTTGCCGAACCATAATAAAGAGCGCTTGTGCCATAAGATGAATCAGTCTCATCATAGGAATCGGTCCATGTACTCCTGTTTACGCATATGTAGTCATAAAACTCTCCGTAATTTATAGTATTTTCATACAGAGGCCATGCCATGCTTCCGGATGAATCCATGAGGATCATTACATTGTGCCTTACCTTCGGCCTGTATATGTCCGTGTCGTCGGCAAAAGCGACTATTGCGCCTGCAGCAAAAAGAAATAACAGTATTAAAATACCGTAAAAAACACCCGGCTTAATATTCTTTCCGCGATTTGTTTTATTAACTGACTTTATACATGGTTGCATAAATTCCTCCTTTATGGCCGATTTAAACATGCTCATCAGCCCTTGGGCCCGATCTTTCTGAATCCTTCATTTATAGTAGTAGTAGAAGCTGAAGCTGCGTCGGCACTCTGCTTCCTTACCGTTATATCGAATATGTAAGAACCGAAACCGGCCCCATAACCTTTCGGCATCGGTCCCTGGCCTTTAAAATAGACCCTGTACGCATACTCATTCCCGCTTCCGTCATAATTTGTCGGCCAGTTGCTGTCGGTATAATTGCCGATCTGAACCGTTGTTGGATTTTCGACCCGATCAGCAGCATACTGTGTTTCGGTAAGTATCACTGGTGTATCTATGTTTGTGATTGCGTAAGTGTTGTCTTCACTGGTACGACCACCTGATGTTCCCACCCTGTCCGGACTTGCGAGGTTGACATCGGTTGCAACTTCCACCATGCTGCCCTCGGTAAAGTAAAACTCCTGTTTTTGCATAATAGCGTTACGGAGAATCTGCATTTCTATGCTGCTCATGTTTGTTGCGCTTATCCCCATAACTAGCAGAAGCACCATTATAATCATGGCGACAAGGATTACAGATCCTTCCTCATTTCTTAATATCTGCACAGTTTTTTTCATAAACCGGAGCCTTTCAAAATGAATCTGTTATATGTTCATTCCAAATCTCAAATATCCTGGGGTTTTATATAGTTGAGCAGAATATTTTTTGTTACCCCGAGGGCTGTCCATGAAACAGTCATATTTATTGCCTTGTTATCGATATTATCGGTTACATTCCATGTTATATTATAAATCCCACTGGTAACCGTATGGGGATTAGTTGTATCGTTAAGATCGGCATCAGCATAAGGAAGAGTCATAAGTCTTTCCATCCGCTCGACACCTAATGATGTCCCTTCTGTTGTTCGTCTTGCGTGGCTGTTGTAATTGACCGATAAGATCTGCATGCTTGCAACGCCTAGAATGCCGATTGAAAATATTGCAAGAGCGATCATTATTTCAATCAATGAGAATCCCCGCTCACCGGATTTGCTGTTTGATTCTTCTGCGTTTTTACTGAACATTTCCTGCTCCTCCTCAAAATCCCCTCAGAAAGAATGGGTAAAGCACGACTTTCATAAAACCGTCTATATAAGCATTATTGCATCCCCAGATTCCTGCAGTTAATTGTTGAAACAAGAAGCTGGTGCTTGTATTTTCTCGTCCCAAGGGCTGTCGGGGATATTCTTCTGTTCCCGACTACATAAACATTGTTATCCTGATATTGTGTCAGAGGCGTTTTTGTTCTTGCAAGAATCCAGGCCTTTACCGCTCTTATATTGCCGACAGCCACGTCCGAACCACCTATCGAAGTTCCGGCGATATTATCATTTATGTCTATCTCTCCGTCATCATTGGTATCGAGATTCCGGTCAAGATCATTGTCATTGTCGCTGTCAATAGCCCATATAACATTCCCATTAGCGGATAGATCAAGCCTGCCGTCTCCGTCATTGTCATAAGCATATGCAAGACAAAGCGCCTGAATACTTTCCGCTGCCAATGAAGCGGTACCGCCTATTCTCAATGCAATATCCAGTATTCCGACTGAAGGAGTTTCTCCAGAATCATACATATAAAAAGATAGCGTTTCGTTCCCATCAAGAGCGCCGACATCGTCTAAATCAGGGGCTTGGTTACTGTCATTATTTAAATCGGCTGTAAAGGTTATCGCGCTGTTCCCGTTAACATCACTGACAGAAGTTATCCCGAACCCGCCGGTACTATTCATATCATACCCCGCCATTCGGATCTCTCTATCAAGAAGATATAGAGCGCCTCTTAAGTTCTGCTGCATGTTCAGCTCCACGTTCTGAGTTTTGTATATCGTCGATTGTGTATGGTAAGCTGAATAGATGGCCATGAGCACAATTCCGGCAACCGCCATGGCGACCATGAGTTCAATCAATGTAATGCCTTTATCACTACTGATACAGCGGCGCTCTAATTTAACAAATTTCCCTGTTTTCCGTATATTCCCCATAGTAAAAAATTCCTATTCGCAGTCATCGCTATTCTAACTTCGTAGTGGAAACACCTCCGGAAGCAAGTACCTGAATCCTGTAATATCCCGAATTGTCCCTGTTCGTTAAATAAACTCTCTGGCCATTAAAAGTGAAGCCCCTTGAGGAATATGTTATCTGATTATCGGTTAGCTCTCCGCCGGGACCGCCAAAAACAACACCTCCACTGTAACTATCGAGCGAAACGGTCTTCCCGGTACAAGGAATATTATATCTTCCTGCGCCTGTATTAAAGTTTACGCTACAATCCCGGTTCTGTTTTACAGCAGTCAATTTCGCCAGTTGCAGATCACTTTGCAGTTCAACAACCGCGCTTCTCAGTCCCTGAGCCTGATACCAACCGATAATGTTGGGCACCACAATTGCCGATAAAATGGAAATAATTCCTATGACGATCATCAATTCGAGCATCGAGAAACCTGATTTATTACGCATGCATATTCTCCCGGCCTGATCTTTATGTTTCTCAAGAAGCTTACAGCAATCACGCACAGATATTATACAAATCCTGTGCCATGCCGGTTTTCACCGGCAATCCCGGTATAATGCGACTTGATGAAAAATAAATTATTGGTCCAACTATTTGATAATTAAAATAATATTATATAAGAAGAGCGGGTTAACCTGTATAACCAAATATGAGGAAGAGATGTTGAAATTTGCTGAAAATCATTAAAATGTTTTATGGGACTATTAAATTATTTTATAGTTTGATCACGATTATCAGATCCTGGAGGTCATATATTCGACACCGTTTTTTAAGATGCGTATTCCCTCCGGTATTCCTTTATATTCTTTATTTCCGGTTCGTTTTATCATCTCTTTACGCCTCGTCCAATCCGGATGGTTTGTGAAATGATTATAAGCTTCGGGGTGTGGCATTAGACCGAATATACGCCCGCTTGGATCGCATATTCCCGCAATATCTTTTACTGATCCGTTGGGATTACTCGGGAATCTTCCTTCGGCAGGCGCGCCTCCCGGTTCAGCATATCGAATGACAATCTGGTTATTTTCGATAAGCTTTGTTATGGCCGGTTCATCCGAGTAAAATTTTCCTTCCCCATGTCTTACAGGAAGCTCGACAGTATCCAGACCTTTGGTAAACACGCAGGAAGACGATGGGTTAACCTTAAGAGTAACCCAGTCATTCCTGAAATTCCCGCTGTCATTGAAAGTAACCGCAACAGATCGTTTTGTATAGTCGCTGTCAAATCCGGGCAATAGCCCCATATTCACAAGCGCCTGGAATCCATTGCAAATACCGATAACAAGTTTTCCTTTTTCGACAAATTCCAGGATTTTGCCGCCGATTCTTGTTTTTAATTTCACAGCCTGAATTACACCGGCCCCATGGTCATCTCCCCACCCGAAGCCTCCGACAAAAGCCATTATGTGAAACGTATCCAGTCGAACATTTCCATCGACAAGAGAATTTATATGCACTCTTTCGGCTTTTGCTCCGGCAAGCTCAAAAGCATAGGCGGTCTCATGATCGCAGTTTAAACCGTATCCTGCAAGAACCAGGACTTTAACATCACTCATATCAGATCTCCAAAAGGCCGTTTCCATGCTTTTTTCAAATCATCGACAGATAAGTAAAGAAGCTTTCTGTTATTTGATCCGTTTAGAACAAGCTCCCGGCTTTCCGTTACTTCACCTATGCACGCAAAAGGAAGCCCTTTTAACATTCTTTCAAAATCTTTTCTGTTGCCGGGCGAAACAGTAATAATAAAACGACCGGGGGATTCGGAAAAAAGAATAACATCCTCGCGACCAGACCCGTCTGAAGGCACAAGCCTGATATCCGCCTTAATGCCCAGGTTTCCGCCCATCGCAACCATCGCAAGGTGCACACCCAGCCCCCCGCGATATATTCCGTGCGCAGAAGCCACAAGATCCTTATCAATGGCACCCTGAAGAGCCCTGTAAAGCTTTATGAAATGCCCCGGAGATACTTTCGGAACATTTAAGCCCGTATAGCCGAGATGCTCATAATATTCAGAAGCGCCAAGTTCATTGCCTGTTGTTCCAAGCACATAAACAAGGTCTCCCGGGATCTTGCTGTCCATTGTAATGCATTTATTTATATCATCTATAACCGAAACGGCCGAAAACTGGAGAGTCTCGAGCGCAGAGACCTTTTGAGTTTCTCCGTATTTTCCCGTAAGATGTCCGTCGACATACATGCTGTCTTTCCCTGACAACAGGGGTATTTCATAAGCTATGCAGGTTTCAGCCAATGCTCTGCAGGAACGGACAAGCTGAGCAGCTTTGATTTTACCGTCCGGATTGTTGACCGGATGATACTGAATATTGGGCCAGCAAAAATTATCCACGCCTCCGATATGGTCCATGTTACCGCCGACACAGATAAGTCGCCTGACGGCTTCATCAATGGTACAGCTTGTCATATGGAAAGCATCAATGGAGGAATATGCAGGCAAAAGAGCCTGGGAAAAAGCAAGACCTTTTTCCGAATCAAGAATAGGTCTGATTACAACCGCATCGCTGTTAACATCCCGGTCTGCGCCCACAAGCGGCTTTATAACGCTTCCGCCCTGCACCTCATGGTCATACTGCCTGCAGATCCATTCTTTTGAGCAGATATTGGGGCGCGATAAAATATCAAGCAGAAGATTATTATAATCCCGGGGCTCCTTTAAAACAGGCTCAAACAAGCCGCGCTTTTCAGGCGGCTGCCATAAAGCATCAAATTCCCACTGAGGGAAACCGGCAGCAAGCAGATCCATATCAACATAGGCGCAGGTTTTATCATTGTATTTGATATGAATCTTTCCGGAGTCTGTATATCTGCCTATAGATGTGCTTTCAACGGCATGTTTTGCCGAAAGCTCCAGAAATCTTTTCAGGTTCTCAGGTTTCACCGCTACAGTCATCCGCTCCTGGGATTCTGAAATCCATATCTCCCACTGGTCAAGCCCTTCGTATTTTAACGGAACTTTTTCAAGTTCTATTTCACAGCCGTTCGAATAGCGGGCCGATTCACCTATTGAGGATGAAAGTCCTCCTCCTCCGTTATCAGTAATAAATGTTATAAGTCCTTCATCACGCGCCTCAAGAAGAAAATCGTGCATCTTTTTCTGGGTGTAGGGATCGCCTATCTGAACATGACCTGCAGGCGTATTCTCGGAAAAAACCTCGGAAGAAGCCGTTACTCCGTGTATTCCGTCTTTTCCCACCCTGCCGCCGCACATGATAACAAGATCTCCGGGAGATGTTTTCTTCTGTTCGGCAGGTTCTCCCTTTATTACCGACGGCATTATTCCAAGAGCGGTTACAAAGACAAGGCATTTCCCCATATATCCCTTATGAAAAAGAACCTGGCCAAACGGCGTGGGAATTCCGCTTTTATTTCCGCCATCCCTGACTCCTTCAATCACGCCGTCAAGAAGCCGCCTCGGATGAAGACGCGGTGTAAGAGGACCGTCATAATCTCTCTCTCCGACACAGAATCCGTAACTTCCCATTATAAGCTTTGAGCCTTTTCCGGTGCCTAATGGATCACGATAGACTCCCACAATTCCCGTAATGGCTCCGCCATAGGCTTCCATGTTGGACGGCGAATTATGCGTTTCTCCGGTTATGACATAATAGTGGTTGTTATCAAAAAGGCCGGCCCCGGCATTATCCCATAATACGGATACAACCCATGGTTTTTTGCCCTTAAGATAAAGAGTGGGCGACTCAATACACGTCTTGAAAAGATTATCGACAGTTTCTGAATTACCGGTTTCAAGATCCGTATACCGGAACAAGCCCCTGAATGTGTTATGGTTGCAATGATCGCTTCTTGCCTGGGAAATATATTCAAGCTCAATGTCTGTAGGCTCCGACAAACCCTTCAAGGCGCGTGCAGCCAGAATATCTTTTCTCAGAAAATAGTCCCTGATCGTAGGAATATCATTTGGATTAAGAGCAAGATTACGTTCATCACTTATTGTTTTTAAGGTTTCATCGCTGTCTATTGAAATTGACGATACAGTCGGAACATGGTTCAGAATAACCTTCGGAATAATATAACCGATACCGTCGGAGCTGTTCCAGTCACCCTTTGAATAGATTTTCGACTGCTGAATAATATCGTTTGCCAGAAGTTCGCCGGCAATTCTTTCAATATCTTTCCGGACAAGGTTAATGCCGGTAATACAATACCGCTTTGATGTGTACATCGCCTCATTCCGGGCCAATTTCTTTCTAAGGATATCCTCAATAGCCTCAACGGCGGTGCTTCCGGGATTATCCCTGACACCGGGTCTGTAGCCGACCCAGATGACCCAGTCAAATTCAACAGGCAGCGGATCGTAAGATGAAATCTGTATTACAGGGTTTGTAAAAATCTCGGACTTAATAATATCAAGCTGACTATCGGTAAATGCGGCATCGATAGTTACGACAGAAATTGTCCGGACTTTTGTAAGTTCAATTCCGAAATAATCTTTCGCTTTATGGCGTATCCCTTCGCCCTCTGCGTCAAGCATATTCGGTTTTAATGCAATTTCAAGTCTGTAGGGCATAATGTTTTCATTTTAAATTATGATGATATTATATAATGCTTCTCCCGGTGTAATTGCGGGAAAAGGGTTAGCTGAAAAAAATCCGCGTAATGTCGTTATAAAAAACATAGA